>NZ_JBSHDU010000021.1:7321-109449 GCF_053616475.1 Streptomyces sp. NPDC055815
CCTCGTTCCTGGAGTCCCCATGCGAGCCGTCCGCTTCTCCGTCGTCACCGCCGCCGCGACCGCGGCCGCTCTGACCGCCGTCACGGGCTGCGCCGAGAAAAGCGACTCCAAGGCCGAGGACGGCGCGATCACCGTCGTCGCCAAGGACGACTCCTGCGAGGTCTCGAAGAAGGAGTTCCCGGCCGGGCACGTGAAGCTGGCCGTCGAGAACCGCGGCTCCAAGGTCACCGAGGTCTACGTCCTCTTCCCGGACGACCGGATCGTCACCGAGCGCGAGAACATCGGCCCCGGCACCAAGGCCACCATCACCGCCGAGATCAAGGCCGGCGACTACGCCATCGCCTGCAAGCCCGGCATGAAGGGCGACGGCATCCGCCAGCAGGTCAAGGCGACCGGCAAGGGCGCCGCCACCGCCAAGCGCTCCCCCGAGATGGACGCGGCCGTCGCCGCCTACCGCCAGTACGTCCAGGCGCAGGCCGACGAGACCCTCCCCAAGGTGAAGGTCTTCACCGACGCCGTCCGCGCCGGTGACATCGAGGCCGCGAAGAAGGCCTACGCCGACTCCCGCATCGGCTGGGAGCGCACCGAGCCGGTCGCCGAGTCCTTCGGCGACATCGACCCCAAGGTCGACGTCCGCGAGGACGGCCTGGAGGACGGCCAGGACCCGGCGAAGGACTGGACCGGCTGGCACCGCCTGGAGAAGGCGCTCTGGCAGGACAAGAAGATCGGCGACCGCGAGAAGCAGCTCGCCGACCTCCTCGACAAGGACCTCGCGGACTGGGTGAAGCGGGTCGGCAAGGCCGAGATCACCCCGACCTCCATGGCCAACGGCGCCAAGGAGCTCCTGGACGAGGTCGCCAGCGGCAAGGTCACCGGCGAGGAGGAGCGCTACTCCCACACCGACCTCGTCGACTTCAAGGCGAACGTCGAGGGCGCGCAGAAGTCCTTCGAGCTGCTCAAGCCGGTCGCCGCGAAGAACGACCCGAAGCTCGTCGCCGAACTCGACAAGCAGTTCGCCGCGCTGAACACGCTGCTCGACAAGTACCGCACGGACAAGAACGCCTACGTCTTCACCTCCTACGACAAGGTCGGCAAGACCGAGCGCAAGGAGCTCTCCGACGGCGTCAACGCGCTGGGCGAGCCGCTCTCGAAGCTCGCCGCCGCGGTCGTCAAGTAACCGGAAGGGAGCTCCGTCCGATGTCCGAGAACACCATTGAGGAGCAGGGCCCCGCGCCCTCCCGCCGTACGGTCATCGGCTGGGGCGGTGCCGGGCTCGCGCTCGGTGCCGCCGCGGCCGGCGGCGCCGTCGCGCTGACCCAGGGCGGCGACACCGCGGTCCCGGTCGCCGAGACCGGCGGGGCCGTGCCCTTCCACGGCCCGCACCAGGCCGGCATCGCCACCGCCGTGCAGGACCGGCTCCACTTCGCGTCCTTCGACGTGAAGACGGAGGACCGCGACGAACTGATCCAGCTCCTCAAGGACTGGACGCGGGCCGCCGAGCGCATGACGGCCGGCGCGGAGGTCGGCGAGGGTGCCTACGGCGGCCTGCCGGAGGCCCCGCCGGACGACACGGGCGAGGCCCTCGGCCTCAAGCCCTCCCGCCTCACCCTCACGATCGGCTTCGGCCCCTCGCTCTTCGACGGGCGCTTCGGGCTGAAGGACAAGCGGCCCGGGGCCCTGGTGGACCTGCCCAAGTTCGCCGGCGACAACCTGGACCCGGCGCGCAGCGGCGGCGACATCTGCGTGCAGGCCTGCGCGGACGACCCGCAGGTCGCCGTGCACGCCATCCGCAACCTCGCCCGGATCGGCTTCGGCAAGGTCGCGGTGCGCTGGTCGCAGCTGGGCTTCGGCAAGACGTCCTCGACGACCCCCGACGCCCAGACCCCGCGCAACCTCTTCGGCTTCAAGGACGGCACCCGCAACATCGCGGGCACCGACACCGCGCGGCTCGCGAAGCACGTGTGGGTCTCCGGCAAGGACGCCGAGGGCGGCGCGGCCTGGATGGACGGCGGCTCGTACCTCGTGGCCCGCCGCATCCGCATGAACGTCGAGATCTGGGACCGCACTCCGCTCGCCGAGCAGGAGGACATCTTCGGCCGGGACAAGAAGGTAGGCGCCCCGGTCGGCAAGGCCAAGGAGCACGACGAGCCGTTCCTGAAGGCGATGAAGCCGGACGCGCACGTCCGGCTCGCCCACCCGGACAGCAACAACGGGGCGACGCTGCTGCGCCGCGGCTACTCCTTCACGGACGGCACGGACGGCCTCGGCCGGCTGGAGACGGGCCTGTTCTTCCTGGCGTACCAGAAGGACGTCCGTACCGGCTTCATCCCGGTGCAGACCTCGCTGGCGTCCGACGTCCTCAACGAGTACATCCAGCACGTGGGTTCGGCGCTCTTCGCCGTCCCGCCGGGCGTCCGCGACAAGGACGACTGGTGGGGCCGGGCGCTGTTCGCGTAACCGAGGAGGAGAACCGACGTGTTCGGAAACTATCTGATCGGCCTGCGCGAGGGCCTCGAAGCCAGTCTGGTCGTCTGCATCCTCATCGCGTACCTGGTGAAGACCGGGCGCCGTGACGCGCTGAAGCCGATCTGGATCGGCATCGGCGTGGCCGTCGGCGTGGCCCTCGCCTTCGGCGCGGGCCTGGAGTTCGGCTCCCAGGAGCTGACCTTCGAGGCGCAGGAGGCGCTCGGCGGCTCGCTGTCGATCCTCGCCGTGGGTCTGGTGACCTGGATGGTCTTCTGGATGCGTCGGACGGCCCGTCATCTGAAGGCGGAGCTGCACGGCAAGCTGGACGCGGCCCTCCAGATGGGCACCGGCGCCCTGGTCGCCACCGCGTTCCTGGCGGTGGGCCGCGAGGGCCTGGAGACGGCGCTGTTCGTGTGGGCGTCGGTCCGGGCCTCCTCCGACGGCACGTACGCGCCGCTGACCGGGGTCCTCCTCGGCCTGCTCACGGCGATCCTGCTCGGCTGGCTGTTCTACCGGGGCGCGCTGAAGATCAACCTGGCGAAGTTCTTCACCTGGACCGGCGGGATGCTGGTCGTGGTGGCGGCGGGCGTGCTCGCGTACGGCGTGCACGACCTCCAGGAGGCCCGCTTCCTCGGCGGCCTCGCGGACAAGGCCTTCGACATCTCCGCGACGATCCCGCCGGACAGCTGGTACGGCACGCTCCTCAAGGGCGTCTTCAACTTCCAGCCGGATCCGACGGTCCTTCAGGTCACGGTGTGGGCGCTGTATCTGATCCCGACGTTCGCGCTCTTCCTCGCCCCGATAGGGTCGGGTCCGTCCGTGCGGGTGAAGAAGCAGAAGGCGACCGATGAGAAGGCTGAGGCTGAGGCGAGCGCTTGAGCGGTGGTCGCCCTCCGGGTACCACCGGCCGGCGAGGTTCCTCGCGGCGACGGCGGCGGCGACGGTCCTGTCGCTGACGGCGAGCGGCTGCGTGACCGTGCACGGTGAGCTGGCGCTGCTGCCGCCGGCGACGAAGACCGAGGCCGCGCAGGCCCTCACGGACTTCACCACCGCCTACAACAAGGCCGACAAGGCCTATGACCCGGCCCTGGACGCGGGCCGGGTCACCGGTCCGCTCGGGGCGATCAACCAGGCGGGCCTGCGCGCGCGCTCGATCAACACGCCCGGCGGCAACCCGGACCACAAGCCCCTCGCCCTGACGGACGCGCGCTTCGTGCTGCCCCGCAAGGCGGGCTGGCCGCGCTGGTTCGTCGCGGACACCGCGTCCAACCGGGGCTCCGGCGACGACCGCTGGCTCCTCGTCTTCGTGCGCAACGGGCCCGAGCAGCTGTGGGAGGCCGCCTACCTCGCGATCCTCCCCCGGGGCGACGTCCCCGCGTTCGCCGAGGAGGAGGGGTACGCGGTGCCGGTCGCCGCGGACAGCGACGCGCTCGCGGTCGCGCCCGGGGAGCTCGGCGAGAAGTACGTGGCGTATCTGAAGGACGGGCGGCCGGGGCCGTTCGCGCCGGGCGTGCACACCACGGAGTGGCGGGCGGAGCGGCAGAAGGCCGCCAAGCGGCCGGGCATCGCCACCCAGTACATCGACCAGGTCGCGGACCGGGGGGACTTTTCGCCGCTCGCGCTGCGGACCCGGGACGGCGGCGCGCTCGTCTTCTTCGCGACCCGTTACTTCGAGCGGCAGACGACCGCGAAGGGCTACCGGCCGAAGGTCGGCGCCGACACGAAGGCGCTGCTGACCGGCGAGATCAAGAACACGGTCACCCGGGAGTGGGTGTCCAGCCAGGTGGTCCTGGTGAAGCCGGCGGGCACGGACCGCGACGGGGTCAGGATCGCGGGCCGGCTCCAGGGCGTGGTGGGCGCGGAGGGCTCGTAGCCCTCCGCCGGGCGCGCCGGGCTCAGCGCGTCAGCGGCCAGGCGATCTCGTGGGCCCGGTGCTCCCCGTCCCCGTCCGCCTCGCGCTCGGCCGCGTGGCGTGCGCAGGCGTCCTGGAGGGCCTCCAGGAGGTTCAGCGGGTCGGGCAGCGGGTGTTCGGGGCCGCGGAGCCAGGCGACGACCGGGTGGGCGTCCTCGTCACCGGGGAGCCGGGCCGGCGGGACGAGGACGTAGCTGCCGCGGCAGTGCCAGCGCAGCCCCGGGTGCTCGTCCATGGTCTCGGGGTGGCAGTCCAGCTCGCACGGCCACCACTCGTCCTCGTCCTCGGGGGTGCCGCGGGTGGCGGTGAAGAAGAGCATCCGTCCGCCGACCGTGTCGACGTCGGCGGACTCGGCGACGGGCCCGACCTCGACGCCCTCGGCGAGGAGCCGCTCCAGGGCGGCGCGGCCGGCGGCGAGGGGGACGTCGAGGACGTCGTGGACCATGCCGGTGGCGGTGATGAAGTTCGCCTCGGGCTCGTTGCGCGCCCAGCGCTCGATCTGGCCGCGGTCGGTGGTCGACTGGGTCTGCCAGGCGAAGGAGACGGGGTGCCGGGCGGGGGTGGGGCAGCCGATCCGCTCACAGGAACAGCTGTAGCCGACGGGGTACGCGGCGGGGGCCAGGGGCAGCCCGGCGGCGGCGGTGGCCAGGAGCGCCTTCTCGCGGTCGTTCTCGTCGTCGGCCGCGGTGCGTTTGGGGCGCCTGCGCAGCCACTGTGCGAGTTTGCTCTCCGTGCCGCGGTAGCGGCCGATGCCGTCGCCCATCTATCCCCTCACACCTCATGCTCGCCCGTTCGGCTCTGCCCATGGTCCCACCATCCTGCGCCCCGGGTGACCGGAGTGCGGAACCGGGGGTGGTCACAGCGGGCGGGAGCGGGGTCAGGCGCGGGGGGCGAGGCCGCGCAGGGCGAGATCGACGAGGGTGTCGGCGTAGGCGTGGGTGAGCGGCAGGGTGCGGTGGATCCAGCGGTGGTGGAGGGGGCCGACGAGGAGTTCGACGGCGACGCGGGGGTCGACGCCGGGGTCGATGTCGCCCTTGGCCTGGGCGGCCTCGATGCGGCGGACGTAGTACTGGAGCTGGGGTTCGAGGAGGGCCTCGGTGAAGCGGGCGCCGAGCTCGGGGTCGACGACGCCCTCGGCGGCGAGGGCGCGGGTGGGGCCGTCGAAGGCGGGGTCGGTCATCTCGTCGACGGTGGCGCGCAGGACGTACTTGAGGTCGGCGGCGAGGTCTCCGGTGTCGGGGATCTCACTGTCGGCGTCTCCACCCAGGGCTTCATTGGCGCGGGCGGCGAGGTCGAGGAAGGCGTCGAGGAGGACGGCCGCCTTGGAGGGCCACCAGCGGTAGATGGTCTGCTTGCCGACGCCGGCGCGGGCGGCGATGCCCTCGATGGTGGTCTTCGCGTAGCCGGTCTCGGAGACGAGGGTGAGGGCGGCGTCGAAGATGGCGCGGCGGGAGCGCTCGCTGCGGCGGGAGGCGTCGGGGGCGGCCTTGGCGGGCCGGGACGCGGAGGCCGGAGCGGGCTGGGAAGCGGGCGTGGGGTCGGACATGGCCTCAATCTAGCAGCGTACGAGACGAGACGTCTCGCTACTCGAACGGTCCCGAACCACCCGAACGGTCCACAGCGCGAAGGCCGTCGAAAGCGGACCATGGGGTCCTCCGATCGTCAACCGATCACCGACCGTTCTCCGTGAGGAGGCCTCCTTGCGCACCACTCCGCGCACGTCCTCGCCCCGCCGTTATCTGATGTGCCCACCCACGCACTTCACGGTGACGTACTCCATCAACCCCTGGATGGACCCCACGAAACCGGTCGACCTGCCGCTCGCCCTCGCCCAGTGGGAGGACCTGCGCGACCGCTACCGCTCGCTCGGCCACACCGTGGAGCTGCTGCGGCCCGACCCGGCGCTGCCGGACATGGTCTTCGCGGCGAACGGCGCGACGGTCGTCGACGGCCGGGTCCTGGGCGCGAAGTTCGCCCACCGGGAGCGCGCGGCCGAGGCCGACGCCCATCTGTCCTGGTTCCGCAGGAACGGTTGGGCGGACGACGCCGTGCGGGCCCCGGAGCACGTGAACGAGGGCGAGGGCGACTTCGCCGTCACCGCCTCCTGGATCCTCGCCGGCCGCGGCTTCCGCTCCAGCCCGCTCTCCCACGACGAGGCCCAGGAGTTCTTCGGCCGCCCGGTGATCGGCCTGGAGCTGGTGGACCCGCGCTACTACCACCTGGACACGGCGCTGTGCGTCCTGGACGACGCCCGGGACGAGGTCATGTACTACCCGGACGCCTTCTCCCCCGGCAGCCGCGCGGTCCTCGCCCGGCTCTTCCCCGACGCCCTGATCGCGACCGGCGAGGACGCGGCGGCCCTCGGCCTCAACGCGGTCAGCGACGGCCTGCACGTCCTGCTCCCGCAGGCGGCCGTGGGCCTCTTCGGCCCGCTGCGCGCCCGCGGCTTCGAACCGGTCGGCATGGACCTGGGCGAACTCCTCAAGGGCGGCGGCAGCGTGAAGTGCTGCACCCAGGAGCTCAGGGCCTAGGCGTCCTCCTCCGGCGGCCAGGAGTCGCCCCACTCCGCGTCACGGGCCTGCTTGTACAGGGGCCCGTGACGCTTGGTGACGGTGTCGCGGCCGAGGCCCTCGGACCCGCAGAGCTCCAGGAGGACCTGGCCCTTGCGGATCTGCGGCCTGCGGATGATGCGGGAGGGCGTCGGGGTCACCGGGAACCGGACGGCGGCCACGTACGCGTACTTCTCGTCCTCGTACGGCAGCGAACCGCCCTTCACCTTCCGGTGCAGCGAGGACCGGCTGACCCGGGCGGAGAAGTGGCACCAGTCCGTGCCGGGCACGATCGGGCAGGCCCCGCTGTGCGGGCAGGGCGCGGCGACGGTGAAGCCGGCGTCGATCAGCAGGGTGCGGGCCGCGATGATCCGCTCGTAGCCGTCGGGGGTGCCGGGCTCGACGATCACGACGGCCTGCGCGGCGCGGGCCGCCTCGGTGACGAGCGCCGTCCGGTCGGCCTCGGTCAGCTCCTTGAGGACGTACGAGACGGTGACGAGGTCGGATGCGGGCAGGCTCAGCGCGGCGCCGATCCGCTCGCGCCGCCACTCGGCCTCGAAGATCCCGGCGGCCAGTTCGCGGCCGAGCGCGAGGGCGGGTTCCGCCCAGTCCAGGACGGTGGTGCGGGGCGGCTGCTCCTCCCAGGCCTCGGCGACGGCCCAGCTCGCCGCGCCCGTGCCGCCGCCGACGTCGGTGTGGGTGCGCGGCTCCCAGTCGGGCGCGGCCGCCCGGAGGGCGTCGAGTGCGCCCCTTACCGCCTCGAAGGTCGCCGGCATCCGGTACGCGGCGTACGCGGCGACGTCGGAGCGGTCGCGCAGCACGGGGGCGTCGGTCGGGGTGGTGCCCCGGTAGTTGGCGATCAGCCGCTCGACGGCCTGCGCCGCCCGGTTGGGCGGCAGCCCGTCGAGGAGCGCGGCGAGGGCGGCGCGCAGGGAGTCGGCGGAGGCGGGAGAGGCGTTCACCGAGTCAGTCTAGGCGGGCGCGCCGGCCCGCGGCTCCGTCGTGCGCCAGGGGCGGCACAGGCCCAGGAAGCAGGCGAGGGCGAGGACGGCGCAGCCCAGCTGGACGACCGCCATGGGGACGGCGGTGTGCTCGCCGGCGATGCCGACGAGCGGGGAGGCGACGGCTCCGACGAGGAAGGAGGAGGTGCCGAGGAGGGCGGAGGCGGATCCGGCGGCGTGCGGGGTGCGCATGAGGGCCTGGGCGTTGGTGTTGGGCATGGCCAGGCCCATCGCGGACATCAGGACGAAGAGTCCGGCGGCGATCGGGACGAGGCCGACCTCGCCGAAGACTCCGCTGGTCATGAGGGTGAGCGCGAGGCCGGCGAGCAGGATGGTGCCGAGGCCGAAGCCGAGGGCCTTGTCGAGGCTGACGCGGCCGACGAGGAGCTTGCCGTTGATCTGGCCGACGGCGACGAGCCCGACCGAGTTGAGGCCGAAGAGCAGGCTGAAGGTCTGCGGGGAGGCGCCGTAGATCTCCTGGATGACGAACGGCGAGGCCGAGATGTAGGCGAAGAGGGCGGCGAAGGCGAGTCCGCCGGTCAGCATGTAGCCGGTGAAGACCCGGTCGGCGAGGAGCCCCCGCATGGTGCGCAGCGCCTGCCCGACGCCGCCCTCGTGCCGCCGCTCCGGGGGCAGCGTCTCATGGAGGAAGCGCCAGACGACGACGGTGAGCAGGACGCCGATCGCGGTGAGGACGTGGAAGACGCCGCGCCAGTCGGTGAGCCGGAGGATCTGGCCGCCGATGAGGGGGGCGATGATCGGGGCGACGCCGGAGATCAGCATCAGGGTGGAGAAGAATCGGGCCATGTCGACGCCGTCGTAGAGGTCGCGGACGACGGCGCGGGCGATGACGATGCCGGCGGCGCCGGCGAGGCCCTGGAGCAGCCGGAAGCCGATGAGGAGTTCGGCGCTGGGCGCGAGGGCGCAGACGGCGGTGGCGAGGACGTACACGAGCATGCCGATGAGCAGCGGGCGGCGGCGGCCCCACTTGTCGCTCATGGGGCCGACGACGAGCTGGCCGAGGGCCATGCCGGCGAGGCAGGCGGTGAGGGTGAGCTGGACGGTGGCGGCGGGGGCCCGCAGCGCGCCGGTGACCTCCGGGAGGGCCGGGAGGTACATGTCCATGGAGAGCGGGGGGAGGGCGGTGAGTCCGCCCAGGACGAGGGTGACGAGGAGCCCCGTCCGCCGGGCGGCGGTGACGACCGGGGCGGGTTCGGTTATGTGTCCCTGTGTTGTTTTCTGGCCGCTCTCCGGCATCGACTGCTCCATTTCGTTGAATCCATACTTATGCTCTCAGCTCGACCGGCATGGTCGAGACCTGTGGGGTGGAGATGGACGCGAACAGGACAGTGCGCTGGGGAATCCTGGCGACCGGCGGGATAGCGGAACGGTTCACCACGGACCTGAAGGCGCTCGACGGCGCCGAGGTGGTCGCGGTGGCGTCCCGTACGGAGGCGTCGGCGAAGGCCTTCGCGGACCGGTTCGGGATTCCGCGGGCGTACGGGGAGTGGGCCGGGCTCTTCGCCGACGAGTCCGTCGACGTGGTGTACGTGGCGACTCCGCATCACGCGCACCGCGCGGCCGCGGGCCTCGCCCTGGAGGCGGGCAAGGCGGTGCTCTGCGAGAAGGCTCTCACACTCAACGCCCGCGAGGCGGAGGAGTTGGTGGATCTCGCCCGGGACCGCGGCCTCTTCCTCATGGAGGCGATGTGGATGTACTGCAACCCGCTGATCCGGCGGATCGCGGAACTGGTCCGCGGCGGGGCGATCGGCGAGGTCCGCACGGTCCAGGCGGACTTCGGGCTCGCGGGCCCCTTCGACCCCGGCCACCGGCTGCGGGACCCGGCGGTGGGCGGCGGGGCGCTGCTCGACCTGGGCGTGTACCCCGTGTCGTTCGCGCACCTGCTGCTCGGCGAGCCGTCCGCGGTCCACGCGCACGCGCGGCTCTCGCCCGAGGGCGTCGACCTGAACACGGGCATGCTGCTGGGCTGGGACTCGGGCGCCTCGGCGCTGCTGTCCTGCTCCCTGGAGGCGGACACGCCGCTGACGGCCTCGGTGACGGGCACGGAGGGCCGGATCGACGTCCCGCACGGCTTCTTCTACCCCGAGCGGTTCACCCTGCGCCGCAACGGCCACGAGCCGGAGGAGTTCGTGTCGGCGGACGACCCGCACTCCCTCCGGCACGAGGCCGCCGAGGTGATGCGCTGCCTGCGGGCGGGCGAGACGGAGTCCCCGCTCGTCCCCCTGGACGGTTCGCTCGCGGTGATGCGGACGCTCGACGCGGTACGGGACCGCGTCGGCGTCCGCTATCCCTCCGAGCTCGCGGCTACGCGGGCTTGAGGCCCGGGTCGCCCGCCTCCGTGACGTAGGAGGCGGCGGTGGTGACGGGGGCGCCCGGCCGGGTCACGTACGGCACCGTACGGAAGTCGGCGCGGGCGCTCTCCTCGCCGAGGGCGACCGTCACATAGCCCCGCCGCCCGTTGAAGAACCGCAGGTGCGGGTTGGCCTGCATGAGCTTGTCGTAGTTCGAGGGCCGGTCGGCGCCGTCCTTGCCGCTGGCGATCGAGGTGGCGACGATCTCGGTGCCGAGGGTCCGGGAGGCCGGGTCGCGGAAGTCGGCCTTGATGTCGAGTCCGTAGCCGACGTGGACGTCACCGGTGAGCACCATCAGGTTCTCGACGCCGGCGGCCTGCGCCCCGGCGAGGATCCGCTGCCGGGAGGCCGGGTAGCCGTCCCAGGAGTCCATGGAGAGCTTGAAGTCGGCGGTGGAGCGGTCGCGGCGTTCGGCGAACACGACCTGCTGCGGCAGCACGTTCCAGCGGGCGTCGGAGGCGCTCCACCCGTCGAGCAGCCAGCGTTCCTGCGTGGCCCCGGTCAGGGTGCGCGCCGGGTCCTCGGACTCGGGCCCCGGGACCTGCCAGCCGTCCCCGTACGCCTGGTCGGAGCGGTACTGGCGGGTGTCGAGGATGTCGAACTGGGCGAGCCGCCCGAAGCGCAGCCGCCGGTACAGCTTCATGTCCGGGCCCTCGGGCAGCTGGGGGCGGCGCAGCGGCTGGTGCTCCCAGTAGGCGCGGTAGGCGGCGGCGCGGCGGAGCAGGAACTCCTCCGGCGGGACGTTGTTCTCGGGGGTGTCGCCCGCGTAGTTGTTCTCGGTCTCGTGGTCGTCCCAGGTGACGACGAAGGGGTGGGCGGCGTGCGCGGCGCGCAGGTCGGGGTCCGACTTGTAGAGCGCGTAGCGGAGCCGGTAGTCCTCCAGGGTGAGGGTCTCGCGGTTGAACAGGTCGGGCAGCCGGCGGTCGGTGTAGGCGCGGGCGCCGCCGGTGGCGTTGACGGCGTACTCGTACAGGTAGTCGCCGAGGTGGAAGACGACGTCGACGTCCTCCTGGGCGAGGTGGCCGTAGGCCGTGAAGTAGCCGTCGTGGTAGGCCTGGCAGGAGACGGCGGCGAGCTTGAGCGCACTGTTGCGGGCTTCGGGTGCCGGGGCCGTGCGGGTCCGCCCCACCGGGCTGATCCACTCTCCGACCCGGAAGCGGTAGAAGAAGACCCGGTCGGAGTCGAGGTGCTCGACCTCGACGTGGACGGTGTGCCGGAACTCGGGGTGCGCGGTGGCGCGGCCGCGCCGGGCGATCCGGGTGAAGCGCTCGTCGTGGGCGAGCTCCCAGTGCACGGAGACCCTCTCGGCGGGCAGTCCGCCCTCGGGCTCGAAGGGGCGGGGCGCGAGCCGCGTCCAGAGGAGGACGGAGCTCGGGAGCGGGTCGCCCGAGGCGACGCCCAGGGTGAACGGGTCCTCCGTGACACGCCGGGCGTCGAGTTCGGCGGCGGCCGCGGCGCCGGCCGCGGGGAGCTGGGTGGCGAAGGCGAGCGCGGCGGCGGCGCCCGTGACGGTCAGGAAACGTCGGCGCCCGAAGTGGCGTGCGGCGGCGCGGAGTTCCTCGGAATGGCGTGCGTAGGTCATGTGCCCCTCCCCAGACGGATGCTGTCCGTCCGTCATTCGAAGGGGAGGGAAAGACCTCTCATTGTCGAGTACAGAACATCCACGTGTCGGACGGATGAGTTCATGGGGCACGCGTCTCGCGTACGCTGCGCGCCCATGAGCATCGCAGTGGTGACGGGAGCCGGTTCGGGCATCGGCCGGAGCGTGGCGCTGGCCCTCGCGGCGGCCGGCTGGTCGGTGGCCCTGGCGGGCCGCAGGGCGGAGGCCCTGGAGGAGACGGCGGCAGCCCTGCCGACGGGCGACTTCCTGGTCGTCCCGACGGACGTGACCTCGGAGGACGAGGTCACCGCCCTCTTCGCCTCGGTCCGGGCCCGCCACGGCCGGGTGGACCTGCTCTTCAACAACGCGGGTACGTTCGCGGGCGGCGGCACCCCGGTGGAGGACCTCTCCCCGGACACCTGGCGGGCGGTCGTGGACGTCAACCTGACGGGCGCGTTCCTGTGCGCCCAGGCGGCGTTCCGGGCCATGAAGGAGCAGGACCCGCAGGGCGGCCGGATCATCAACAACGGTTCGATCTCCGCGCACGTGCCGCGCCCGCACTCGATCGCGTACACGGCGACGAAGCACGCGATGACGGGCCTGACGAAGTCCCTGTCGCTGGACGGACGCCCGTACCGGATCGCCTGCGGCCAGATCGACATCGGCAACGCGGCGACGGAGATGACGGCCCGCATGCAGACCGGCATCCTCCAGGCCAACGGCGAGCTGGCGGTGGAGCCGGTGATGGACGCGGCGGACGTGGCGGCGACGGTGGTGCACATGGCGGCCCTGCCGCTGGAGGCGAACGTGCAGTTCGCGACGGTGATGGCGACGGCGATGCCGTACATCGGCCGGGGGTGAGGGGCACCCCCGGCCGGGGGATCAGGCCTGTCCGGTCTCGAACCGCGAGATCTTCCCGCCGTCGACGGTGAAGGCCCACTTGGTGCGCATCTCGCCCCAGGTGTCGTTGCGGTAGTCGGCGACGAGCGCGAGCCCGTCGTCGGCCTCGGACTGGACGTCCATGTGCCCGCGCGAGGCGAACACCTCACGGTCGAGCCACGGCCGCAGCTCGCGGTCGGAACCGTCGTCGGACATGGTCGCGTCGGGGGTGAGGAGGTCGGCCATGGCCGCCTCGTCATGGGCGTTGACGGCCGCGACGAAGGCACGCACGACCGGATTGCTGAGCTGACTCACGGGAAGCGTCATGCCCCACCCGTACACCCGCGGGGCACCCGTCTCCGGGCGCCCCGGCCGTGAGGTCCCCCCGACAGCGGTCCGGAACGGTCAGGACCAGTCGCAGGCCTTGCCGTCGCCGTCGCGGTCGAGGCCGGAGCGGTAGCCGGGCCGGCCGGCGTAGAGGGGGGCCTTGCCTGCGGCGCGGACGGCGTCGCAGTTCTTGTAGTAGGCGGCGCCGCCGTCGGAGCCTCCCGAACCGCTTCCGCTTCCGCTTCCGTGGCGGTTCGGGTCCGGGTCGGGGTTCAGCCGGGCGTAGTCCTCCGAGGGGCAGGACAGGCCGGGCCGGGCGAGGGAGAGTCGTACGGACATGTACTCCGGCCGCTCGATGTCCTCGCCCGCCTCCGGGTCCTGGAAGCAGATGCGCCAGTCGTCGTGACGGGCCGCCAGGTCGACGTCCGTGTACACACTGGCGCCGCGGATCTCGGTCAGGCCCGCCTTCCGGAGGACCGCCGAGCCGTCCTCGAAGGTCTTCCCGACGACGTTCGGCACCTTGGGGAAGACGACCGCGTCCCCGTCCCGCGCCGGGCAGGGGCTGGACTTCTCGACGACGGCGAACTCGATGCCGATCCGCCGCCCTTCCTCGACCGCGGCGGTCTCCCCGGCCGCCGGCTCCTGGAAGCAGACCTTCCAGTTGCCGTCGACGAGCTGCGTCTTGTCGTCCTCGGTCGCGTCGTGCGACCGCGCCCGGAACCCCGCCTCGTACGCGGCCCGCGACGCGGCCTCCAGGTTCTGGCCGACGTAGTCGGCGACGACCCGGCGCACGATCGGCGTCGGCGTGGGAGTGGGCGGGGTGTACGGGGTGAACGACGGGAACCCGCTCGGCCGCGGCTCGGCCTCGGCCACCGCCGGCCCGGCCGCCGGCGGCTCGCTCGTGCCCAGGGCCACGAACCAGACGGCGGACAGCACCGTCGCGAGCACCTTCCGCCCCGGCGTCCAACGGCTGCGCCAGGCAAGGACGATGCCCAGGGGCGGCAGGAGGACCAAACAGAAGACGACGACCCCGGGCCGCCGCCACCGCGACTCCTCCCGCACCGGCCCCTTGCCCAGCGACACACCCACCCGACCCTGCCCCTCCCTGACGACGTCTCGGCGGCACACAGGGTATGACCTGCACGTTCACCGCCCGCGCCCAGGGTGGACCCCGGTCAGTCGAGGCAGAACTCGTTGCCCTCGGGGTCGGTCATCACGATGTGGCCGGCGCCCATCGGCGGGGCGGGCTCGAAGCGGCGCACCCGCTTCGCCCCGAGCCCCACGAGCCGGTCGCACTCGGCTTCGAGCGCGGCCATCCGCTCCTCCCCCTGGAGCCCGGGAGCGGCCCGGACGTCGAGGTGGACGCGGTTCTTGGCGACCTTGTCCTCGGGCACCTGCTGGAAGAACACGCGCGGACCCTCGCCGTCCGGGTCCTCGATGGCGGACCGCGTGTTGCGCTGGTCCTCCGGTACGCCGATCCGCGCGAGGAACGCGTCCCAGGCGGCCAGCGGGTCGGCGCCCTCGGGCAACTCCACTCCGGGCGGCCCCGGGTGGACGTACCCGAGCGCGTCGCGCCAGAACGAGGACAGGGCCCGGGGGTCGTGGGCGTCGAAGGTGACCTGGAAATGACGGCTCATTCGTACGGCTCCGTTCGCAGCGGGTTCGCGAAGCGACCGTAACCGAGGCCACTGACAACGGCCCGACGAACACTCGCACCGAACACCGCGTCCGAATTGCGCCAGCGGTACGGTGCCGCCTGCCACGACCCTGTCGGTATGAGCACCTACCTCGCCCGCCCCATCTCCCCCTCCGCCCTCGCCCGGCTGCGCGTCACCGACGACGCCGGCCGCGCCTGCGTGCCGTACACCGCCACCGACGGCGGCGATCCCCTCCGCTGCTGCCTGCGCCTCTCCGAGCCCGGCGAGCGGATCGCCCTCGTCTCGTACGCGCCGCTGCGCCGCTGGGCCGCCGACACCGGTGCCGAGCCCGGCGCGTACGACGAGCAGGGTCCCGTCTTCGTCCACGCCGAGGACTGCGGTGGCCCCGCGCCCGCGGAGGCGTACCCCTTCTCCCGTACCGGCGCGCTCCGCACCCTGCGCCGCTACGACGCGGCCGGCCGGATCGTCGGCGGCCGTCTCCTGGAGCTCCCCGACACCCCCGCCGAGGGCTTCGACCAGGCCCTCGCCGAGGCCTTCGCCGACCCGGCCGTCGCCCTCGTGCACGTCCGGGCCGTCGAGTACGGCTGCTTCCACTTCGAGGTCCGGCGCCCCTGACGCCTACCTCGCGGCCGTGTCGCACAGGGCGCGGTCGACGAGGGCACTGGCCGCCTTCTGCTGCCGGACGGTCCTGTCGAGGTCGTTGAAGCTGGTGGTCAGGGAGACGGTGACGGTGCGGCGGCCGTCACCGGTGGCGCCGTCGAGGGTGATGTAGCCGGCCTCGCCCCCTTCGTGGCTCCAGTAGCTGCCGCCGCAGGACAGCGGACGTTCGACCAGGCCGAGGCCGTAGCGTCCGCCGGGCCAGAACACCTCGAACTCCTCGGGGACCGGGACGGTGTCCTTCATCTCGGCCAGGCGCGCCCCGGACAGCAGCTCGCCGCCGAGGAGGCCCTGGAAGAAGCGG
This sequence comes from Streptomyces sp. NPDC055815, assembly GCF_053616475.1. Classification (NCBI taxonomy): domain Bacteria; kingdom Bacillati; phylum Actinomycetota; class Actinomycetes; order Kitasatosporales; family Streptomycetaceae; genus Streptomyces; species Streptomyces sp. NPDC055815. The sequence continues at coordinate 23,047 of NZ_JBSHDU010000021.1, forward strand.
TTGACGTCCGCCGTGGTGGAGACGTAGCCGCCGAGGTCGGGGACGAGCTGCTCGGTGACGTCGATCCGCTCGCCGGAGGTGAAGACCTGGTAGCCGGCGGCGTGCGGGCGGCGCAGGGTGGGCACGGCGCCCGGGAGGTACGTGTGGCGCAGGCCGAGCGGTCGCAGGATCCGGCTCTCGACCTCCTCCCGCCAGGGGCGGCCGGTGACCCTGTCGACGATCATGCCGAGGACGACGTAGCCGGTGTTGGAGTAGCCCCAGCCGGTGCCGGGCTCGAAGTCCGGGCGGTGCCTCATCGCCCGGGCGACGATCTGCTCCGCGGTGTACGTGTCGTGGCGGTGCCGGTAGTACTGCTCGGGGGTGTCGAAGCCGGGCAGGTCGTCGTGGAGTCCGCTGGTGTTCTGCAGCAGCTGACGCACGGTCATCCTCCGTCCGTCGTTGCCGTTCCCGGCGATCACACCGGGCAGCCGGCGCTCCACCGTGTCGTCCAGCGACAGCCTGCCCTCGTCGACCAGCTGCAGGACCACGGTGGCCATGAGCGCCTTGCCGGTGCTGGCGATCCGGAAGTAGCCCTCGCGGGGCACCGGCCGCCTGGTGCCCACCTCGGCGACGCCGGCGGTGGCGACCAGGTCCCGCCCGGAGGCGGTGGTCACCCGCGCCTGGACGCCGGTGATCCCCAGGGCGCGGAGCGCCTCGGTGTCCCGGCGCAGGTCGTCCTGCCGGTAGCCGGGCGCGGAGGTCGCGGGTGCGCCGTTCGAGGACGGGACGGTCGTGGCCACGCCCGCGGTGGCGAGTGCCGCCGCCACCGCGACGGCCGGCCACCTGCGGCCGGTCCGGCGGTGGCGCTTCGGGGACGGGTGGCTCTGTGGCCCTGAGGCCGGGGTGGTGGATGTCATGCCGGTCACGCTAGGGAGGTGCCGAGGGCCAAGTCGCTGCCGCGGAGGACCGGTTGTGACCTACAGCAGGCTGTAGTGCCGTCCGGGCGCCGGGCACGTACGGTGGCGCTTCCGGAGGGCCGAGCCCGGTCCCGTACGACAGACGGAGGCGGACCGGTGGACCCGTGGTGGCTGCGGACCTGGCGCGCCGGGCGCTATCTGCTCGGCACCCTGGTGACCGCGACGGTCACGCTCGTGGCGGCGCCCCTCCTGTGCCTGCCGTCGCCGGCGGCCGCCTGGGCGGAGCGCCACCGCCGGCGTGCCGGGGCGCTGCTCGGCCGAGCGGTGGAGCCGGGCCCGCGGCCCCTCCGCCGCGATCTGGCGTGGCTCGTGGTGCAGGTGGCGACCGGTCTGCCCGCGGGCGCGGTCGCCCTCCTGTGCCTGGGCAATCTGCTCCTCACCCTCGTGGTCGCCGTGGGGTGGTGGGCCTTTCCCGCGTCGGACCCGCCACGACTGCTGCTGCTCGACGTCCGTGTCGACGGCTGGGTCCCCGCCCTGACGGCCAATCTCGTGCAGCTGCTGCTCCTCGCGGCGTTCGCCGCGCTCGCCCTGCCGCCGCTCGCCCGGGTGCACGCGCGGTGCTGCCTGGCGGTCCTGGCGCCGTCTCCGGCGGAGCGGCTGGCCGCGCGCGTCACCGAGCTCACCCGGACGCGGGCGGACGTCCTGCGCGCGCACGGCGCGGAACTCCGCAGGATCGAGCGGGACTTGCACGACGGCACCCAGGCCCGGCTCGTGGCCATCGCCATGCGGCTCGCCGTGGCCGGCGAGACCCTCCCCGGGGACCCGGACGCGGCCGCCGCGCTCGTACGGCAGGCGCGGGCCGAGACCGAGGAGGCCATGACCGAGCTGCGCTCCGTCATCCGCACCATCTACCCCCCGGTCCTGGCCGACCAGGGCCTCGTGGGCGCGCTGGGCACCCTGGGCACCAGGGCCGGCGTCCCGACCCGCATCGGCGTCGGCGAGCTGGGCGAGGTCCCCGCCGCGGTCGAGGCGGTCGCGTACTTCGCCGTCACCGAGGCGCTGGCGAACATCGCCCGGCACAGCCGGGCCACGAGGGCCTCCGTCGACGTCAACCGCGACGGCACGCTGCTGTGCGCGGAGATCACCGACGACGGGACGGGCGGGGCGGACGCGTCGCGGGGCAGCGGCCTGGACGGGATCCGTCGCCGCGCCGCCGCCCTGGACGGCACCATGAGGATCAGCAGCCCGCCGGGCGGGCCGACCGTCGTCACCGTGGAGCTGCCGTGCGCGTAGTCATCGCCGAGGACAACGTCCTGCTGGCCTCCGGCCTCGAACTCCTCCTCGGCTCCCAGGGCTTCGAGGTCGCCGCGATCGCGGCCGACGCCCCCGGCTTCCTGGCCGCCGTCGAGACCCACCGGCCGGACGTCACCATCGTCGACGTACGGCTGCCGCCGGGCTTCCGCGACGAGGGGATCCGCGCCGCCCTCCGGGCCCGCCGCGACCGTCCCGGACTTCCCGTCCTCGTCCTGTCCCAGTACGTCGAGCAGGAGTACGCGGGCCGCCTCCTCTCCGACGCCGGCGGCGGCATCGGCTACCTCCTCAAGGACCGGGTGAGCCGCATCGCGGAGTTCACCGAGGCGCTGCGCCGTGTGGCGGCCGGCGGCACGGCCCTGGACCCGGAGGTGATCGCCCAGCTCCTCGCCGTCCGCGGCGATCCCGTCGAGACGCTCACCCCCCGCGAGCGCGAGGTCCTGGCACTGATGGCCGAGGGCCACGACAACGCGGGCATCGCCGAGCGGCTCTTCGTCACCGACAACGCCGTCCACAAACACATCGGCAGCGTCTTCCTCAAGCTCGGCCTGTCGACCGGCGACAGCGGCCACCGCCGAGTCCGCGCGGTCCTGGCCTGGCTCCGCCGGCACGGCGGCGGCCCGGAGCCCGGCTGACGGGTCCGTGACAGTCCCGCTGGAGACTCGGGGCTCCCCCAGCGGGACCCTTGATCACTCGCGCTTGGCCCTGACTTCGTCGCGCACGGCGCGAACGGACCGAATCGCCGTGATCATCTTCTGGGCGAGCGCGGGAACCTGGTCGAAGAGGTGCCCCACGACAGTGAAGCCCCCTACGACCGCGGCTGTACCCACGGTCACCCATCCCGCCAGCTCCATGTAGCTCCTTTCAGAGAGGGTTCGGCGAAGGCGCCGAGATGACCGCCCCGGCCCCCGACGCATGGGCGGTCGAACCGGCATCGCCTTATCAGGGCCGATCTCTCTTCACGAACTACAGGAATTTTCGGGCGACTTGAGTGTATCCGGCTCGGCCGCTCGCGTCCTGACATCCTCGGAGGTGAGGCTCGCGCCGCGTTCGACCTCAAGGAAGCGAAAGGGCCCCCGATCAGGCGGGAAGCCTGTTCGGGGGCCCTTCTCACGTGGGCCGACAGACGAGTCGGGCTGTACGCCGGGTTCTGTGCCCCGGGACCTCGCGGTCGTCGGGGCGACGGCCATCCATCTAGGACCGGCGTTGCCGCCGGCCTCCTGCGGTCTACCCGCGGACTCGGGCGAGCAGCCCTCGAACATCCGCGCAGGGACACCGGAGTGTCCCCTCTTGACCTTGCTCCGAGTGGGGTTTACCTAGCCGCCTGAGTCACCTCAGGCGCTGGTGGTCTCTTACACCACCGTTTCACCCTTACCGAGGACCGAGGTCCCCGGCGGTCTGTTTTCTGTGGCACTGTCCCGCGGGTCACCCCGGGTGGCCGTTAGCCACCACCCTGCTCTGTGGAGCCCGGACGTTCCTCGGGAAGATCCGAGGATCTCCACGCGGCCGTCCGCCCGGCTCGTCTGCCGTGCCGACCATGCTACCTGGCGATTCAGAGGAGGTCGGCCGTCTCCAGGTCGAAGGCGAAGGGGGCGGGGAGGGGGAGGGGCTTGCCGAAGGGCACGCCGTGGTGCTCTCGGTAGTCGCCGTTCTCCGGGTCGGTGAACAGCGTCACCGTGGACGTGTCCCGGTCGACCAGGAGGTAGAGCGGGATGCCGCCTTCGGCGTAGCAGCGACGCTTGACCTCGCGGTCGGCGTTCGGCCGGCTGGAGGTGACCTCCAGCACCATCGCGACGCCGTCACCCGGCATCCAGGGCTCGGCACCCGCGAAGAGGTCGGCCTCGGCGGGGGCGAACGTGAGGTCGGGGATGACGTGGTTCCTCGGTCTCGCCAGGGCACTCGCCGTCTTCAGGCCCTTGCTCCCCGACACATCCATGTCGGTGACCGACTTCCTGATCACCTGTCCGAGGACACGGCTGATGCACCTCTCGTGGTCCCCGTCCGGCGGCGGTGTCACGACGATCTCCCCCTCGATCAGCTCCGCGCGGAAGCCCTCCGGCGCGTTCAGCGCCAGGAAGCCCTCCAGCAGGACGTCCGCCTGCGTGAGCGATGCGTGCGGCAAGGCAGTCATGTCGTGATCGTCGGACATCGAGGCACCCGCCGTCCCTGGGATCGGGGTCGTTCCCTCGATCGTGGCACATGATCGGCCGCGGCCCCCGAAGCGGCCGCTTGACCCTGCCGCAGCGTCAGGGTTTCTACTGGACGCATGCGTATCGGCGAGATCGCCGCGCTCGTCGGGGTGACCCCCCGGGCCGTGCGGCACTACCACCAGTCCGGGCTGCTGCCCGAGCCCGAGCGGCGGGCCAACGGGTACCGGGAGTACGGGGTACGGGACGCCGTGCTGCTTGCGCGGATCCGGCGGCTGACCGAGCTGGGCCTCGGCCTGGACGAGGTGCGGGACGTGCTCGTCGACGACGAGGGGCGGGGGCTCGCGGAGGTCCTGGAGGAGCTGGCGGACGACCTGGCCCGGCAGGAGGCCGTGATCCGGGAGCGCCGGGAGCGCCTCGCCCCGCTCCTCGCCGAGGCCCGGGCCGGGCGCCTGCCCGCCGAGGGCCCCGTGTCCCCGGAGCTGGCCGCGCTGCTCGCGGGCCTCGGGGAGCTGCCCGAGTCCCCGATGGCGGCGAAGGACCGGGAGATCCTGGCCCTCCTCGACACCGTCGTCCCCGCGGCGGAGCGGGCCCGGCTGATGGAGCTGATGCACGGCGCGGCGGGCAGTGCGCGGGAGCTGTACGGGCTCCTGGACGCCCTCGCGGACGCGGAGGCGGACGACCCCCGGGTGGAGGGGGCGGCCCGGGCGCTGGCCGCGGTCCTGCCGGACGGGTGGGCGGTGGAGCTGCCCCCGGAGGGCGCGGGAGGTCTCGCGGACACGTTCTTCGCCGACCTCGCCCCGGCCCAGTCGGCGGCGGTGCGGCGCGCGGTGGAACTGGCGACAGGGAGAGGGGAGACGGAGCGATGAGGAACGGCATCCGCAGGACGGCCGAGGGCGTGCGGCGGCTCATCGGGCACGAGCTGCGGCTCATGGAGAGTCTCGTGCGGTGGATCGGGCGGCGGGCGCACGGGGTGGCGGGCGCGGACGGCGTGTTCCCGCACGCGCGGGACCAGGCGGCGCTGATGTACGGCTTCGCGTTCGTGTGCGTGGTCGAGACCGTCGGCATGTCGTTCCTGCTCGCCGACTGGCCCTTCGTCCACGCCGTCTTCCTCGTCCTGGACGTCTACACCGTGCTCTTCGTCCTCGGGCTGCACGCCGCCTCCGCCACCCGGCCGCACACGCTCGCCGACGGCGTCCTGCGGGTCCGGCGGGCCGCGCACGTCGACGTGCGGGTCCCGGTGGACCGGATCGCGGCCGTCCGGCGCGAGTCCCTCTTCTCGCACGAGAAGAAGGACGGCGAGCTGAACCTCGCCGTCGGCTCCCGCACCTCCGTCACGATCGAGCTGACCGAGCCGGTCGACGCGCCCCGGCTGCTCGGCGCGCCCCGCCCCGTACGGCTGGTCCGGCTGCACGCCGACGACCCGCAGGCGCTCGTACGGGAGCTCACGGGGCCGCTCACGCGGGCGCGAACAGGACCTTCGCCGTCCCCGGGTCCGCTTCCGACAGCCTGACCCGCAGCCACTCCCCCAGCGGCAGCTTCGCCGCCCCGCCCTCGATGCGGGCGACGACCGCCGGGTCCTCCAGGTGGACGGTGCCGACGGCGGGTTCGCGTTCCTTCACGTCGATGACGTACGCGTCGAAGATCTCGCCGACGCGTTCCTTCAGGAGCGCCGCCTCGACGATGTCGACGCTCTCCCGTTCGACGGTGTTGGCGCGCCGGGCGCCGGTGGCCATCTCGTCGGGGAGGGCGGGCAGGCCGGCCCGTACCCACTCGGGCGGCTCGTTCCCGGCGACCGCCGCCACGCACAGCTCGCCCGCGTACCGGTCGACGAGGCGGCGCAGCGGCGCGGTGCAGTGGGTGTACTCGTCGGCGACGGCGGCGTGGACGGCGGGGCTGGGGACGTGGCCGTCGGTGAAGACGGTGTAGCCGGCGCCGCGCAGGAGGCTGGTGCACTCCTGGAGGAAGGCGGCGTGCCGCGGGTTCGTGGGGTCGGCGGAGCGGACGACGTCGGCGTACGAGACGTGGTGCGGCCAGTTGACGCCGAGGGCCTGGGCGGAGCGGCGCAGCCGGGCGACGGCGCCGTCGGGCGCGGTGGGGAGGGTGCGCAGGATGCCGGTGCCGGCGGCGGTCATGAGGTCGGCCGCGGCCATGCCGGTGAGGAGGGAGATCTGGGCGTTCCAGGCGTCGGCGGGGAGCGGGGCCCGGTATTCGAGGGTGTAGGTGTGGTCCCGCTCGACGATCTCCTGTTCGGGGACGTTGAGGGAGATCCCGCCGCGGTCGGCTTCGAGGGCCTCGCGGAGGCGGCCGATGTCCCGGAGGAGGGCGAGGGACTCCTCCGCCGTGCCGTCGTCGATCTGCCGCTGCACGCCCGCGTAGTCGAGTTTGGCGCGGCTGCGCACGAGGGCGCGGCGGACGTCGGTGGCGACCCGTTGTCCGTCGGCGTCGAGGTCGATGCGCCAGAGCAGGGCGGGGCGGGGCTGGCCGGGGAGGAGGCTGGCGGCGCCCTCGGAGAGGACGGGCGGGTGGAGGGGGACCTTGCCGTCGGGGAAGTACAGGGTGAGGACCCGCCGGTGGGCCTCGGCGTCGAGCGCCCCGCCGGGGGTGACGAAGGCGGCGACGTCGGCGATGGCGTAGTGGACGCGGTAGCCGCCGTCGGCGCGGCGGGCCAGGTGCATGGCCTGGTCGAGGTCGGTGGAAGTGGGCGGGTCGATCGTGAGGAAGGGGAGGTCGGTGGCGTCGTACGAGGGGAGGCGGGGGTTCTTCGCCGCCGCCTCGGCCTCGGCGAGGACGGCGGGCGGGAAGTCCTCGGGGATCGCGAGCTCGGTACGGAGTGCGCGCAGGGCGGCCCGCAGCGGAGCCTCGGCTGCGCCGGTCACGTGGATGTGGCGGCGGGGCATGGACCGAGCGTATGGCGCGGGAGGGGGTGCGGCACGTTGTACGCGGGAGGGGCGGGGGCCAGCCCCCGTACGTGCGCGGGCGGGGCGGGGCCGGGACGCCATACGTGCGCGGGGGCTGAGGCAGCGACCCCGTCCGTGCGCGGGGGCCGGGTCCCGGACCTCGTACGCTGGACCGTCGGGGCCGCACCCCCACCCCGTACGGACGAAGGAGAACCACCGTGCTCGTGCTGTTGCCGCCCTCCGAAGGCAAGGCCTCCTCGGGGCGCGGGGCGCCGCTGAAGCCGGAGTCGCTGTCCCTGCCGGGGCTCGCGGAGGCGCGGGCGGCGGTCCTGGACGAGCTGGTCGAGCTGTGTGCCGCCGACGAGGAGAAGGCGCGCGAGGTGCTCGGTCTGAGCGAGGGCCTGCGCGGCGAGGTCGCGAAGAACACGGAGCTGCGGACGGCGGGCGCGCGTCCGGCCGGGGAGATCTACACGGGCGTGCTGTACGACGCGCTGGGCCTGGCGACCCTGGACGCGGCGGCCCGGAAGCGGGCGGGGAGCTCGCTGCTCGTGTTCTCGGGCCTGTGGGGCGCGGTGAAGGTGACGGACCGGATTCCGTCGTACCGCTGCTCGATGGGCGTGAAGCTGCCGGGGCTCGGGGCGCTGGGCGCGCACTGGCGGGGCGCGATGGCCTCGGTGCTGCCGGAGGCGGCCGGCGGCGGGCTCGTCCTGGACCTGCGCTCCTCCGCGTACGCCTCGGCATGGAAGCCGAAGGGGGAGCTCGCGGCCCGGACGGCGACGGTGCGGGTGCTGCACGCGCCGACCCGGAAGGTCGTCAGCCACTTCAACAAGGCGACGAAGGGCCGGATCGTGCGGAGCCTCCTGGAGGCGGGCGCGGCGCCGGGTTCGCCGGCGGAGCTGGCGGAGGCGCTGCGGGACCTGGGGTACGCGGTGGAGGAGGGCGGGAAGGCGGGGGCGCTGGACGTGCTGGTGGACGAGATCCACTGACCTCTTGTTGCACCCTCCGCAACGTTCGTTGCGGGTGACGCTCGCCCTGGGCAGGATGACGCCCATGTCCTCGACGAGCGTGTTCGACCTTGCCCCCGGATGCCGCGTGGTCCCCGTCGTCGTGATCGAGGACGCAGCCGACGCCGTGCCCCTGGCCCGGGCCCTGGTGGCGGGCGGGCTGCCGCTGATCGAGGTCACCCTGCGCACCCCGGCCGCGCTCGACGCCGTCCGCGCGATCGCGGCCGAGGTGCCGGAGGCGGTCGTCGGCGCGGGCACGGTGGTCTCGCCGTCCGGGGTCGCGGACGCGGTCGGCGCGGGCGCGCGGTTCCTGGTGAGCCCGGGGTGGACCGAGGGGCTGCTCGGCGCGATGCGGGACTCGGGGGTGCCGTTCCTGCCGGGGGTCTCGACGGCCTCGGAGGTCGTGGCCCTCCTCGAACGCGGAGTGGCGGACCTGAAGTTCTTCCCGGCCGAGGCCGCGGGCGGCATCCCGTATCTGAAGTCCCTCACGGGCCCGCTCCCCCGGGCCCGCTTCTGCCCCACGGGCGGCATCTCCCCGGCCTCCGCCCCCGCCTACCTCGCCCTCCCGAACGTCGGCTGCGTCGGCGGTACGTGGATGCTGCCGCCCGACGCCCTCGCGGCCCGCGACTGGGCGCGGGTCGAGTCCCTCGCGCGCGGGGCGGCGCACCTGGGGGTCCCGATCAGCCGGTGAACGTCACGCCGAGGTGGTCGGTGACGGGGCGGTAGCCGAGGCGCTGGTAGAGGGCGTTGCTGGTGGGGTTGGCCAGGTCCGTGAAGAGCAGGACCTGGGCGACACCGGCGTCGAGCGCGGCCCGGCTGACCGCCTCGGTGGCACCGGCGGCGTACCCCCGGCCGCGCTCGGCGGGCGGGGTGTAGACGAGGTGGACGCGGGCCTGGCCCTCGATCGTGCGGGAGACGGCGGCCATCGAGACCGGGCGGCCGTCGGGCGCTTCCCAGAGCCACAGCCGTCCTTCGGAGATCCGCTCGGTGACGAAGCCGGTGTAGTCCTCGGCGGGCTCGTCCCCGATGGCCAGCGCGAACTCCCGCGTCCAGGCGGCGACGAGCGGGACGTCGGCCTCGGCCGCGAGCCGGGCGCGGCCCGCCGGGGCCGGGTCCGGCGGGGTCAGCTCGCCCAGCCGGAAGAGCCGCATGCGGACGGTGGGCGTCCAGGGGCGGCCGGTGGCCTCCGCGTACGCCTCGACGGCGGCGGTCTCGCCACGCACCTCCGTCGGCTCCTCACCACCGAGGAGTCCACCGAGGGGTCCGCCGGGAGGTCCCCCGGTAAGTCCCCCTGCAGCTCCCCCCGAGGCCAGTGCGCGGGCCGCCTCCTCGGTCATCGCCCCGAACGCGGGCACGCCGGGCGGTGCCACGGCCAGCACACCGGTGACCCTGCCGTCCGCCTCCTCCCACCAGCCGAGCCGCCCGGCCGTGTCCATGAGCGTGAGCACGGCGGTGTTGCGGGCGGGATCGGCGGCGAGATGCGCTGCGGCAGCGGCCCGGAAGACGGCGGCGCTGTCGGTGAAGGACCACGTCATGCGGGTGATGGTGGTACGGGGGCGGGGCCGCGCGCCACCCCTTTCACCGCGTCAGGCCCGCAGGTGCGAGGTGTCGTTGAGGAGCCGTACGGACGCGTTGCCGTCGGCGTAGTAGGCGACGGCCGAGATCGACGCGGCCGACAGCTCCATCCGGAACAGCGACTCCGGCGGGGCGCCGAGGGCGAGCCGGACGAGGGTCTTGATCGGCGTGACGTGCGTGACGAGGAGGACCGTGCGGCCCGCGTACGCGGCGGTCAGCCGGTCCCTGGTCGCGGCCACGCGCCGGGCGACGGTCGCGAAGCTCTCGCCCCCGCCGGTCGGCGCGGCCTTCGGGGAGGCCAGCCAGGCGTCGAGGTCCTCGGGGTACCGCGCGCGGACCTCGCCGAACGTCAGGCCCTCCCAGGCACCGAAGTCGGTCTCGCGCAGGCCCTGCTCGATCCGCACGTCGAGGCCCAGGCGGGCGGCGACGGCACCGGCGGTCTGCCGGCAGCGGGTGAGCGGCGAGCTGACGATCTCCTGGACGGTGCCGCGCGCGGCCAGCGCCTCGGCGACGGCCTCGGCCTGGCGGAGCCCGGCGGCCGACAGCTCGGGGTCGGTCCCCCCGCTCCCGGAGAACCGCTTCTCGGGCGTGAGCGCGGTCTCGCCGTGCCGCAGCAGGACGAAGGTGGCCGGCGCCCCCATGTCGGGCCCGGCCCAGCCCTGGCGGGGCGCGGCGGGGGCGGGTGCGGCGACCTGTGCGGGCTCGACCGGCACGGCCACGGCGCCGACGGGCTCGGGTGCGGCGGCCTGCGTGGGCGCGGCGCTCGCCGTGGGCGTCTCTCCGGGACCGGCCAGGGCAGCAGTCGCACCAGCCGCGGGCCCGCCGGCCGCTTCGGTCGTGCCGCGGGCTTCGGTCCGCGCCGCGTGGCCCACCGGGGCCAGGGCGCCCGCCTCCGCCTCGAAGTCGCCGGAGGCGACCGAGGCCGCGACGGCTTCCTCGGCGGCGAACAGGCCGTCGTCCGGGCCGGTGTCCGGTACGGCGAACAGGCCTTCGTCCTGGCTCGCGCCCTGGCCCGTCGGGCGCGCCACGGCGCCCGGCCAGGCGCCCGAGCCCGTCCCCGTACCGCGCGATGCGGTGCCGCCGCCCGTGCCCGTACCGCCCGTGGATCCCGTCGGCGCGGAAGCGCTCAGCGCCGCTCGGGCTCTCGCCGCGCCCGCCGTCGCGTCACCGGGCGGGCCCGACGGGGGCGGGGTCGCGGCGTTGCGGGCGGCGGCGGCGTCCAGGCCCGCCGTGGAGGCGGACGGCTCCCACTGGCGGCCGCGCTTGCCCGCGTCCATCGCCTCGTTCGCGAGCCGGTCCGCGTGCTTGTTCCGCTCGCGCGGGATCCACTCGTAGCGGACCTGGCCGGGCGGGAAGACCCGGGCGGCCTCGGCCGCGAGCGGCTTCATGTCCGGGTGCTTGATCTTCCAGCGGCCGGACATCTGCTCGACGACCAGCTTGGAGTCCATGCGGACGTGGACGGTGGCGTCCGGGAACAGCTCCCGGGCCGCCTTCAGGCCCGCCACCAGGCCCTTGTACTCGGCGACGTTGTTCGTGGCCACGCCGATGTACTCGGCGGCCTCCGCGAGGGTCTCCCCCGTCGCCGGGTCGAGGACGACCGCGCCGTAGCCGGCGGGCCCCGGGTTGCCCCGGGAGCCGCCGTCCGCCTCGACCACGAGTTCGCGCATTACAGGCCGGACTCCGAGGTGCGGACGAGGATCCGGCGGCAGTTCTCGCACCGGACGACCGTGTCCGCGGCGGCGGCACGGACCTCGTTGAGCTCGGTGATGTTGAGCTCGATGTGGCAGCCCTCGCACTTGCGCTGGTAGAGCCGGGCCGCGCCGATGCCGCCCTGCTGCTCGCGCAGCTTCTCGTACAGCTTGATGAGGTCGGCCGGGACGGAGCCCGCGACGAGCTCGCGCTCCTTGGCGACGGCGGCGGACTCGGTGTCCAGCTCGCCCTGCGCGGCGTCGCGGCGGGCGGTGGCGTCGTCCACCTTGGTCTGCACGGCGGAGACCCGCTCGGTCAGCTCGGCGAGGCGCTCCTGGACGGACTCGCGGCGCTCCATGACCTCGAGGACGATCTCCTCCAGGTCGCCCTGGCGCTTGGCGAGGGAGACGATCTCGCGCTGGAGGTTCTCCAGGTCCTTCGGGGAGGAGACGGCGCCGGAGTCGAGCCGCTGCTGGTCGCGCGCGGCGCGCTGGCGGACCTGGTCGACGTCCTGCTCGGCCTTGGTCTGCTCGCGGCCGCAGTCGCTCTCCTCGGTCTGCGCGGCGACGAGCAGGTCGCGCAGCTGGGTGAGGTCCTTGGTCAGCGCCTCGATCTCGGCGTGCTCGGGCAGCGACTTGCGCTTGTGCGCGAGCTGCTGGAGGCGGACGTCCAGGGCCTGGACGTCGAGGAGGCGGATCTGGTCGGCGGGCGCGGCGTTCAGTTGGGGGCTCCAGGGGAGGTGTAGTCGGAAGGGGCGCGCGAAGCGCTCTCTGGAAGGGCGGCGGCGGGGACGAGGTGGGAGGACCAGGGGTCGGTGACCGTCTTCGAGACGTGGACGCGGAGGTCCCAGCCGTGGCGGTCGGAAATCTCGTCGAGCTGGGCGGCGGCCTGCTCGCACCAGGGCCATTCGGTGGCCCAGTGGGCGGCGTCGACCAGGCCGAGCGGCGACTGCTGCGTCGCCTCGGAGACCGGGTGGTGGCGCAGGTCGGCGGTGAGGAAGGCGTCGACGCCGGCGGCGCGGACGGCGCCGAAGAGGCTGTCGCCGGAGCCGCCGCTGACGGCGACGCGGCGCACGGTCATGCCGGGGTCGCCGGCGACGCGGATGCCCTGCGCGGTGGCGGGCAGCCGCTTGGCGGCGCGGGCGGCGAACTCGGCGAGGGTCTCGGGGTGGTCGAGCTCGCAGATCCGGCCGAGGTTGTTCTCGGGGACGAGGGGGCCGGTGACGCGGAGGTCGAGCGCGCCGGCGAGGGCGTCGGAGACGCCGGGGTCGGCGGTGTCGGCGTTGGTGTGCGCGACGTGGAGGGCGATGTCGTTCTTGATGAGGGTGTGTACGACGCGGCCCTTGAAGTGGCCGGCCGCGACCGTCGTCGTACCGCGCAGGTAGAGCGGGTGGTGGGTGACGATCAGGTCGGCGCCGAGGGCGATCGCCTCGTCGGCGATCTCCTGGACGGGGTCGACGGCGAAGAGGACGCGGCCGACCTGGGCGTCGGGATCGCCGCAGACGGTGCCGACGGCGTCCCACGACTCGGCTCGCTCTGGTGGCCAGAGGGCGTCGAGCTCGGCGATGACTTCAGACAGACGGGGCACGAGGAAAGGCTACCTGGCTCCTCGCACCCCGCTGTTCTTGCCTGTGGACAACTCCGGGAGCCGGGGCTACTTCTTCACGAGGTCGGCACGCAGGTCGTCCAGGACGCTGTTCGCGGCCGTGACGCCGAGGCCGAGGTACCAGGTCTCGTCCGCGACGTCCTTGGCCTGGCCGGCCTTGACGGCCTTGAGGTTCTTCCAGAGCGGGTTGGCCTGGGCGGTGTCCTTCTTGGTGGCCTTGGCGTCGCCGTAGACGCCGGTGAAGATCCAGTCGGCGTCGGCCTCGTCGATCTTCTCGGGGCTGATCTCGGCCGCCAGCTCGTTGATCTGCTGGTTCTTGGGCCGGGGCAGGCCGGCGTCCTCCAGGATCGTGCCGATGAAGGAGGCCTTGGCGTAGAGGCGGATCTTGCCGGGGAGGTAGCGGACCATCGAGACGGTCGGCTTGTTCGGGCCGATGTCCGTTCCGAGCTGCTTCGCCTTCGTCTCGTACGCGGCGAGCTTCGTCTTCGCCTCGGCCGTCTTGTCGAGCGCGGCGGCGTTGAGGAGGTAGTTCTCCTTCCAGGTGAAGCCCGGACGGATGGAGAACACGGTCGGCGCGATCTTCGACAGCTCGTCGTACTTGTCGGCGGCGCGGAGCCGGCTGCCGAGGATGAGGTCGGGCTGGAGGTTGGCGATGGCCTCGAGGTTGAGGTTGTTGATGGTGCCGACGGACTTCGGGGTGCCGGCGTCCTTCGCGAGGTAGCCGGGGATGCCGTCGTCGCCCTCGGAGGGGGCGTAGCCGACGGGCTTGATGCCGAGGGAGACGACGTTGTCGAGCTCGCCGACGTCGAGGACGACGACCCGCTTGGGGGCGGCCTTGAGTTCCGTCGTGCCGAGGGCGTGGGTGAGGGTGCGGGGGAACTGGCCCGGCTTGGCGTCGGTGCCCATGGCCGCGGTCTTGGCGGCGGCGTCGCCGAAGTCCTTGCCTCCGGTGGCGACGTCCTTCTTCTTCCCCGTGTCCTGCTTCTTGGCGGGGTCGGAGGACCCGTCGCCGCCTCCGCAGGCCGCGAGCGAGAGCGCGGCGGCGAGGGCGACGACGGCGGCGGTGCCGCGGCGGCGGAGGGACATGAGCAGGCTCCTGTACGGGTCGTCCTGGCGGGGACTTGCGCGGAATTCGGGCGCGACCGACCGGAGGGAGTACCTCCGCTTAGGTTCGCCTTACCTTACTCATCACGGGCCACTCCAGCACAACCGCCCCCTCCCCCTCAGCCGAACCGCCGCAGGGCCACCCTTATGTGTGAAGTGACCCTGCTCGTGTTGTTCGGCTGGAAGTGCGAAAACTAGCTTCGTGGCCGGAGGTGACGAGTCGATGACAGCGTGTGCCATCGAGACCACGGCCGAGGACGACGACCGCGACCCCGGCGCGGCCTGGCCGGCGGGGTTCACGATCACGGCCAACGGCGCGTACGCGGCCAGGCTCGCGGGCGCCGGTGACGCCCTGTACGTGGAGCGCTGGACGCTCGACGGCCCCGAGCCGTACGCCGTCCCGCTCCCCCTCGACCAGCCGGAGGAGGCCGGCACGCAGCTGCTCCCCCTCGCGGACGGCCGGGTCCTCGTCGCCCGCCGCGTGGACGGCCGGCGGAACACCTTCTCGCTGCTCTACCCCACCGGCCCGGCCACCGGCGAGCTCCGGCTCGGCGCGGTGGAGGCCCCCGGCTCCGAGCGCCTTGTGCTGCTCCCGCCCTCGCCGGACGGCATCTGCGCGTACGCGATGTGCGTCGGCCCCGATTCGACCACCTTGTGGCTCGTGGCGGGCGGGGCCTTCGGCCCGGAGCAGGTGGCGGAGGTCAAGGGCCGCTGCACGGGCGGGGTGTGGCTCGACCGCACCGGCCGGATGCTCGCGCTCGACCGGCGGCTCGGCGACGGTCCGGTGAAGGCCGTCGCCGTGGACCTGGAGCGGGGCGGGGAGGTGACGCCGCTGCTCCAGATCACCGAGGAGAGCGACGACCGGCTGCTGCTCGCGGACCCGGACAGCGGGCTGCTCCTGATCCGCTCCGACGCGCCGTCCCCGGGGCACGACCGGCTGGGCTGGGGCGTGCTCGGGTCCCTGCTGCCCGTGCGGTTCCCCGAGTGCCTGCGGCTGGACGACGCGGCGGTGACGCCGTTCGCGGTGCAGCCGGGGCAGGTCCTGATGCCGGAGAGCTGCGCGGTGGCCCTGCGGATCGACGCGGCCGGTGGCAGCTGGGTGGGCACCTGGCAGCCCTCGTCCCGCCGAATGGCCCAACTGGCCGTACCCCAGGGCTGGCTGGCCGGGGCGGGCCTGTGGACGGCCGAGGGCGTGCTGCGGCTGCCGTACGCGACGGCCGAGGTGCCGTGCGGACTCGCCGCCCTGGAGCTGCCGCCGGAGCCGGATCCCGAGCCGGTGGTGGTCGTCGAGGAGCCCCGGGTGTGCCGTCCGGTCCCTTTGCAGCAGGCTCCCCTGACGGACCGGAAACCGGCTGGCTAGACTCACGGCCGCACAGCAAGAGCAAGACACACGGGGTGAGTTCCAGCATGTCCGAAGCAAGCACGCAGGGTTCGGAGTCGCACGGCTCCGGGAAGCACCGCGGTCAGGCCTCGCCGGCGGAGGACTCCACGTCCTCGCCGCACGGCCGGCACCGCCGCGAGGCCGACGCCCACGCGCGGTAGACGGAGAACGAGCAGGGCCCCGGGGGTCTCCCCCGGGGCCCTGCTCCTTCCCCACCGTCCCCCTGGACGTCAGCCCTTCTTCAGACCCAGCACCTCCGTCGCCGCGAAGGTCTCGCCCGCCGGGCGGGACGCGTAGTGCGGGGTCAGGAGGGAGTCCAGCTCCTCGTACGTGAACGCCTCCTTGGCCGTGTCGAACTTGGCGGAGACCTTCGGCCGGTCCAGGACCGCCACCATCCCGCCGTGCACGACGAGCAGCTGCCCGTTGACCCCGGCCGCCGCCGGGGAGGCCAGATAGCCGACGAGCGGTGCCACGTGCTCCGGGGACAGCGGGTCGAGCTCGCCCTCCGCCGGCTCCCCGAACCCGGCGAAGACGTCCTCGGTCATCCGGGTCCTGGCCCGCGGGCAGATCGCGTTGGCCGTCACGCCGTACCGGGCGAGCGCGAGCGCCGACGAGGTGGTGAGGCCCACGATGCCGCCCTTGGCCGCCGCGTAGTTGGGCTGTCCGGCCGAGCCCGCGAGGAAGGCCTCGGACGAGGTGTTGACGATGCGGCCGTAGACGCCGGTCTCGCCCGCCTTGGCGCGGCCCCGCCAGTGCACCGCCGCGAAGTGGGTGGTGTTGAAGTGGCCCTTGAGGTGGACCCGTACAACCGAGTCCCACTCGTCCTCGCTCATCGAGAAGACCATCCGGTCCCGCAGGATGCCCGCGTTGTTGACCAGGACGTCCAGCTTCCCGAACTCGGCCACCGCCAGGTCGACCAGACCCCGCGCCGTCTCGAAGTCGGAGACGTCGCCGAGGTGCGCGACCGCCCGGCCGCCCGCCGCGCGGATCTCCTCGGCGACCTCCTCGGCGGGTGCGGCGGAGGCCGCGCCCGAGCCGTCGCGGCCGGGCTGCCCGTAGTCGTTGACGACGACGGCGGCGCCGAGCCGGGCCAGTTCCAGCGCCTCGGCGCGGCCGAGGCCGCGCCCGGCGCCGGTGACGATCGCACTCAGCCCCTCAAGAGGGAGTGACATCGGTCGGTTCCTCTCAGATCTCGATGCAGGTACGGAGGGCGGCGCCGGTCCGCATCTGCTCCAGGGCCTCGTTGATGCCCGCCAGCGGCACCCGGTGGGTGATGAGCGACTCCAGGTCGATGCGGCCGGCCCGCCAGAGCGCGATGGCCCGCTCGTACGAACGGAGCACGTCCCCGCCGCCGTACATCGAGGGCAGGATCCGCTTCTCGTCGAAGAACAGCTCGAACATGTTGAGCTGGAGGAAGTCGTCGAGGGCGCCCGCGCCGACGACGCAGAGGGTGCCGCCGCGGCGGGTCGTCTCGTACGCGGTGCGCGCGGTCGCGGACCTGCCGACGACCTCGAAGACGTAGTCGAAGCCCTCGCCACCGGTGATCCGCTGCTTGGCGTCGGCGAGCGCGTCGGGGGCGACCGCCTCGGTGGCGCCGAACCTCAGGGCGGCCTCGCGGCGGGACTCGACGGGGTCGACGGCGACGATCTGGGCGGCGCCCTGGAGCTTGGCGCCCTGGATCGCGGAGATGCCGACGCCGCCGCAGCCGATGACGGCGACCGACGAACCGGCCTCCACCTTGGCCGTGTTGATCGCGGCACCGAGTCCGGTGGTGACGCCGCAGCCGATGAGGGCGGCGATGTCGAAGGGCACGTCGTCGGGGATGGGGACGGCGCAGCCCGCGTCGACGACGACCTCCTCGGTGAAGGTGCCGGTGCCGGCGAAGCCGAAGACGTCACCGCCGGGGCGCTTGAAGTTGGGGATGCCGGCGTTCATGAAGCCGGCCAGGCACAGCTGGGTCTGGCCGCGCTTGCAGGCCGGACAGCTGCCGCAGGCGGGCAGCCAGCAGAGCAGGACCCGCTGGCCCTGGCTGAGGCCGGTGACGCCGTCGCCGACGTCGAGGATCTCGCCGGCGCCCTCGTGGCCCGGGATGAACGGGGCGGGCTGCGGCAGGACGCCGCTCATCGCGGACACGTCGGAGTGGCACAGGCCGGTGGCCCTCACCCGGATCCGCACCTTGCCCGGGCCGAAGCCCACCGCCTCGACGTCGTCGAGGACCTCGAGTTTGTCCTGGCCGATCTCGTGCAGTACGGCTGCGCGCATGGTGCGGCTCCCATCAGGCGATTCAGGCGTGTTCGACGAGGGTGTCGGCGAGGACCGGGGCGTCGTCGCGCTCCACGGCCGTCACCGCCACCTGGACGCGGCCGTCCCCGGCCCACATCCGGATGCGCAGGGTCTCGCCGGGGAAGACGATCCCGGCGAAGCGGGTGCGGTACGAGCGGACCCGGGTGACGTCCCCGCCGAGCACCGTGTCCACCACCGCCTTGAGGGTCATGCCGTACGAGCAGAGGCCGTGCAGGATCGGCCGGTCGAAGCCGGCGAGCTTGGCGAACTCGGGGTCGGCGTGGAGCGGGTTCCAGTCGCCGGAGAGCCGGTAGAGCAGGGCCTGTTCCTCCCGGACGGGCCGCTCGACGGTGGCGTCGGCTTCGCAGTCCGGGAGCGCGAGGCGCTCGGAGGGCCCGCGGTCGCCGCCCCAGCCGCCCTCACCGCGTACGAAGATCGAGGCGTCGCTGGTCCAGAGCGGGCCCTCCTCGTCGGCGGCCTCGGAGCGCAGCACCAGGACGGCCGCCTTGCCCTTGTCGTACACGGCGGCGACGCGGGAGGTGGAGACGGCGCGGCCGCCGGTGGGCAGCGGGCGGTGGAGGGTGATCGACTGGCCGCCGTGCAGGACGGCCGCGAGGTCGATGTCGATGCCGGGGGCGGAGAGCCCACCGACGACCCCCATGCCGGCGCCCGCGACGGTGGCGAAGCTGGGCAGGACGTGGAGCCGGGACTCCAGGGTGTAGCGGAGCTCGTCGGGGTCGGTCGCGGGACTGTGCTTGCCTTGAAACGAGCCCGCCCCGAGGCCCAGGTGGTAGAGCTGGACGTCCTTGTGGTCCCAGGAGATCTCGGCGCTGCGGGGTTCCGCGGCGAGGGCCTTTGCGGGGTCGATGGGCATCGGGCTGCAGCTCCTTGTGGCGGGTGGAGACCTCGGCGCGGCCGTCCGCACCGTCGACCGCACCGAGGCCGTGCGGGACCGTCCCGTACGCGCCGGATCTAGAACGCGTTCCAGTTCGGTGACCCATGTATAGCGGAGGGAAAAGGGGTTGTGAACCCCTCCTGACGGTACGTCAGATGGGTGGCCCAGGACATTTGTCACGGCCGGGTCCGTACATTCACGCCTGCCGGACCCCCCGCCCCGCTCCGTAGCGTCAGGGACATGAAGAACGAGACAGCGGTCGCCTTCACCGGAGTCACCCGGTCCTTCGGACCGGTCCGCGCCGTGGACGGCATCGACCTCACCATCCGGCGCGGCGAGACCGTCGCCCTGCTCGGCCGCAACGGCGCCGGCAAGTCCACCACCATCGGCCTCCTCCTCGGCCTCGACGAGCCCGACGGCGGCGAGGTCCGGCTCTTCGACGGCGCCCCGGCCCGGGCCGTCGCCGCCGGCCGGGTCGGCGCGATGCTCCAGGACGGCCGCCCGGTCCCCCGGGTCACCGTCCGCGAACTCGTCACCTTCGTCGCCCGCACCTACCCCCGGCCCCTGCCGGTCGCCGAGGCCCTCGCGCTCGCCGACCTCACCGACCTCGCAGGCCGCCGCGTCGACCGGCTCTCCGGCGGCCAGGTCCAGCGCGTCCGCTTCGCCGTCGCCCTCGTCGGCAACCCCGAGCTGATCGTCCTCGACGAGCCCACCGCCGCCCTCGACGTCGAGGCCCGCGAGGTCTTCTGGGAGTCGATGCGGGGCTACGCCCGCCGCGGCAACACGGTCCTCTTCTCCACCCACTACCTGGAGGAGGCCGACGCCAGCGCCGACCGGATCGTCGTCATCGACTCCGGCCGCGTCCTCGCCGACGGCACGAGCGAGCAGCTCAAGCGCGCGGCCGGCGGCAGCCTCGTCTCCTTCGACCTGGCCGGCGCCCCCAGCGAGGGCCTGACCCTCCTCCCCGGAGTGACCGCCGTCGAGATCCGCGGCGACCGCGCCCGGCTGCACACCGACGACTCCGACGCGACCGTCCGCGCGCTCGCCGACCGGAACGCGATCCGGCGCCTCGAAGTCGCCCCCGTGTCCCTCAACGACGCCTTCCTCACCCTCACCGCGCACGCCCCGGCCGCGCAGGCCCCCGCCCTGGAGACGACCCGTTGATCACCGAGTACGTACGCCTCGAAGTCCGCCGGACCCTGCGCGACACCGGCTTCGCCATCGGCACCATCGCCGTCCCGGTGATGATGTACCTCCTCTTCACCAACCTCGGCGGCCAGAACGAACCGGAGTGGAAGGCCGCCTCCATGGTCGGCATGGCGGCGTACGGCGCGCTGGGCGCCGCCCTGTCGATCGGCACCGGCGTCGCCGAGGACAAGGGCTCCGGCTGGCTGCGGCAGCTGCGGATCACCCCGATGTCCCCGCGCCAGGTCGTCACCGGCCGCGCCCTGACCGGCTCCGTGGTGGTGCTCCCGGCGATCCTCGGCGTCCTCCTCGCCGGCGGCCTGTTCAACGACGTCCACCTCGCGGCCTGGCAGTGGGCCGTGGTCACGCTCACCCTCTGGCTCGGCTCGCTCCCCTTCACGTTCCTCGGCCTCGGCAACGGCTACCGCCTCACCGCGCAGACGACCGGCGTCGCCAACATCGCCTGCAACCTGGGGCTCGCGGTCCTCGGCGGGCTGTGGTTCCCGGTGAGCCTCTTCCCCGGCTGGCTGCGCTCCCTCTCCGCGTACACCCCGACCAACCGCTTCGCCGAGATCGGCGTCTCGGTCACGAACGGACACGCTCCCGGCGCGGCGGCGCTCGCCGTCATCGTGGTCTGGGCGGCACTGTTCGGTGCGTACGCGGCGACCTCGTACCGTCGTTCGGCACGGACCGCGTGAGCGAGCGGGACCAGAGGACAGGGGACACGGGGATGAAGGACACCGGGGATGGACGGACCGGAGCCGTGAAGAAGCGGACGCGCTCCCGGGACTGCGCGGACCGCGAGGAACGCGGGCCGAGCGGACTGAGCCTCCTCCCCTGGCTGCTGATGGGCCTGGGCGCGCTCTCCCACCTCCTCGGCGGCGAGGCCCCCAACCCCTGGCTCGGCGGGCTCGGCCTGCTCGTCTTCAACAGCCTCTACATCGCGATCGTCTTCCGCGCCTTCGACCGGCGCCGCCGCGAATCGCCCGCCACCTGGGGCCTCCTCCTCGCCCTCGGGGCACTGACCTTCGCCCTCGCCATCGGCTACGGCCGCGAATGGCTGCTCCTCTTCCCGCTCCTGGGCCTCGCGGTCGGGGCGGTCGTGCGGGGCAGGGAGCGGCTGCGGTTCATCGTCTTCCCGCTGGTCGCGGCGGTCGGGGTGGTGACGTTCTGGCGCGACGGCTGGGACTCCTTCGGCGTCGTGTACGGCACGTTCATCTCCGTCATGGTGACGGCGGCGATCCTCGCCCTGGACGAGACGGTCCGGGAACTGCGCGAGACCCGCGAGGAGCTGGCCCGTTCGGCGGTGGAGAAGGAACGCCTGCGGTTCTCCCGGGACCTGCACGACCTGCTCGGCCACACGCTGTCGGTGATCGTCGTGAAGTCGGAGCTCGTCCGGCGGCTCGCCCCGCGCGACCTGGACGCGGCCCTCGGGCAGGTCGCGGACATCGAGTCCGTCGGCCGCCAGGCGCTGACCGAGATCCGCGAGGCGGTCACCGGCTACCGCGAGGGCAGCCTCGCCACCGAGCTCGACCGGGCGCGCGACGCGCTCTCCACCGCCGGCATCGAGCCCGTCGTACGCCGCTCGGGACCGCTCCTCGAACCCGCCACGGAGGCCCTGCTGAGCTGGGTCGTCCGCGAGTCCGCGACCAACGCGATCCGGCACAGCGGCGCCGCCCGCTGCGAGATCGTCCTCTCCGGCACCGCCGAACGGGTCCGCCTCACGGTCACCGACGACGGCCGCGGCCCCGCGGAACCGGGCGGCACGGGCAGCGGCCTGCGGGGTCTACGCGAGCGGCTCGCCGCGGCAGGCGGCACTCTTGACTCGGGACCCGCTCCGCGCGGCGGGTTCCGGGTCACCGCGGAACTCCCCGTGGAGACCCCCGTACAGCACCAGGAGGAGCCCACGGGATGATCAGACTGCTGCTCGCCGAGGACCAGGGCATGATGCGCGGGGCACTGGCCCTGCTGCTCGGGATGGAGCACGACATCGAGGTGGTGGCGCAGGTCGGGCGGGGCGACGAGATCGTCGACGCGGCGCTCCTCGCGCGCCCGGACGTGGCCCTGCTCGACATCGAACTGCCCGGGCGCTCCGGCCTCGACGCGGCGGCGGCGCTGCGGGACGAGGTGCCGGAGTGCCGGGTGCTGATCCTGACGACCTTCGGCCGGCCGGGGTATCTGCGGCGGGCGATGGAGGCGGGGGCGGCGGGCTTCCTCGTGAAGGACGGTCCCGTGGAGGACCTGGCCGAGGCGGTCCGGCAGGTGCTGCGGGGCGAGACGGTCATCGACCCGGCGCTCGCGGCGGCGGCCCTGAGCGCGGGCCCGAACCCCCTGACGGGACGTGAGCGGGACGCCCTGGCGGCCTCGGTGGACGGCGCGACGATCGCGGACATCGCTGCGTCCTTGCACCTCTCGGAGTCGACGGTACGGAACTACCTGTCCTCCGCGATCGGCAAGACGGGCACCCGGAACAGGATGGAGGCGGTCCGGGCGGCGCGTCAGCAGGGGTGGCTCTAAGAGGTGGTGCTGCTCTTCGGGGAGGCCTTCGGGGACGCCTTCGGGAGCCAGATCAGCATCAGCAGGGCCGCGCCGACGAGGATGCCCGCCGAGACGCGGAAGGACGCCGCGTAGCCCGAGGTGAGGGCGGCGGGGCTCGGGGAGGCCCCGCCGACGGCGGTCGCGAGCGTGGTGAGGGCCGCGAGGCCGAGGGCACCGCCCATGGTGCGGGAGGTGTTGACGAGGCCGGAGACGAGGCCCGCGTCGCCGGGGGCGGCGCTGGAGGTGGCGAGGGTCGCCAGCGGGGTGGTGGCCAGGCCGATGCCGGCCATCATCAGGATCCCGGGGCCGAGGATCGTCGTCAGGAAGCTGCCGTCGGCGGTCATCGTGGACTGCCAGGCGAAGCCGGCGGCCCCGATGAGCGCGCCGGTCGCGGCGAGGTTGCGGGCGCCGACGGTCGGCATGAGGCGCGGGGCCAGCTTCGAGCCCAGGATGACGCTGAGGGAGCTGGGGACGAGCGCGAGACCGGCCTGGAGCGGGCTGTAGCCGAGGACGGTCTGCGCGTACGTCGTCATGAAGAACCACATGCCGAAGGAGCTCGAACCGCTCAGCAGGATCCCCACGTTGGCCGCCGACACCGCCCGCGTACGGAACAGCTTCAGCGGCATCAGCGGCGCCGCCGTGCGGGCCTCCACGGTCACGAACACGGCCAGGAGGACCAGGCCGCCGAGGAGCGTCAGGAGGGTCGCGGGAGCGGTCCAGCCGGCCTCCTCCGTCTGGACGATGCCGTACGCGAGGGTGGCGAGGCCCGCGGTGACGAGGACGGCGCCCGGCAGGTCGAGGCGGCGGCCGGTGCCGGTGCGGCTCTCGCGGAGCCAGAGCACGGCGCCGGCCAGGACGACAACGCCGATGGGGACGTTGACGAGGAGGACCCACCGCCAGGACAGCAGGTCGACGAGGAGCCCGCCGACGAAGCCGCCCGCCGCGCCGCCGGCCGCGCCGACCGCCGTCCAGGTGGCGATGGCCCGGGTCCTGGCGGGCCCGGCCGCGACGGCGCCGGTGACCAGGGTCAGCGTGGCCGGCGACAGGACGGCCGCGCCGAGGCCCTGGACCGCGCGGCCCGCGACGAGCTGCCAGCCCTCCTGGGCGAGGCCGCCCGCGACCGAGGCGACGGTGAAGAGCCCGAGGCCGAGCAGGAACATCGCCTTGCGGCCGTAGAGGTCGGCGGCCCGCCCGCCGAGCAGCATGAAGCCGGCGAAGGCGATCGCGTACGCGCTGATCACCCACTGCAGGCCGGCCGCCGAGAGTCCGAGGTCGGCCCGCATCGACGGCAGTGCCACGTTCACGACGGAGACGTCGAGGACGACGAGGAACTGCCCCGCGCAGGCGGTCAGGACGACCGTCCAGGCGCGGGAGGAGGGCGGGGGCGCGGAGGGCGTGGTCGTGGTGGCGGAGTCGGTCTGCGGCATGGATGTCATGGTCGCAGACCGGTTCAGCCCCGTACATACGTCGTGGGTCCTACGGCCGCCGCGCGACGTCGCCCCCCGCGCGGCCTACGCCTTCCGCAACAGAGTCACCACTTCGGCGCCTATGCCTTCCGCAGCAGGGTCACCCCGCGGCGCCTAGCCCTTCCGCAGCAGCGTCACCACCGCGGCGCCGCCGAGGCCGATGTTGTGGGCGAGCCCGACCCGTGCCCCCGCGACCTGGCGCGCGCCCGCCTCGCCCCGGAGCTGCCAGACCAGTTCGGCGGCCTGGGCGAGGCCGGTCGCGCCGAGCGGGTGGCCCTTGGAGATGAGGCCGCCGGAGGGGTTCACGACCCAGCGCCCGCCGTAGGTGGTGGCGCCGGACTCGACGAGCTTGCCGGAGGCGCCCTCCTCGCACATGCCGAGCGCCTCGTACGTCAGCAGCTCGTTGATGGAGAAGCAGTCGTGGAGTTCGACGACGTCGACGTCCTCGATGCCGAGACCGGAGCGCTCGTACGCGAGGCGGGCGGCGGCCCGGGACATGGGGCGGCCGACGGCGTCGATGCAGGAGCCGGAGGCGAAGGACTCCTCGGTGTCGGTGGTCATCGCCTGGCCGGCGATCTCCACGGCCCTGTCCCGCAGCCCGTGTTCGTCGACGAAGCGTTCGGAGACGACGACCGCGGCGGCCGCGCCGTCGGAGGTGGGCGAGCACTGGAGCTTGGTGAGCGGCCGGTGGACGGTCTTCGCGGCAAGGATCTCGTCGACCGTGTAGACGTCCTGGAACTGGGCGTTCGGGTTGTTCGCCGAGTGCTGGTGGTTCTTGGCGCCGACGGCCGCGAGCTGCACCTCGGTCGTCCCGTACCGCTCCATGTGTTCCCGGGCGGCGTTGCCGAAGATCTGGGCGGTGGGCGGGGACATCTCGAAGCCGTGGGTGGCGGCCATGATGCCGTAGTGCCGGGCGACGGGCGAGGTCTTGCCCCCGACATCAGCGGCTCCGCCGCGGGCCCCCGCGCCCGCTCCCCCGCCGAGCGCGCCCCGGGCCATCTTCTCGAAGCCGAGGGCGAGGACGCAGTCGGCGATGCTGCCCTCGACGAACTGCCGGGCGGTCATGAGGGCGGTGGAGCCCGTCGCGCAGTTGTTGTTGAGGTTGTAGACGGGGATGCCGGTGAGCCCGAGCTCGTACACGGCGCGCTGTCCCGCGGTGGAGGCCTGGAAGCAGTAGCCGACGGCGGCCTGCTCCACGCGCGCGTAGGGGACGCCGGCGTCGGCGAGGGCGGCCGTGCCGGCCTCCTTCGCCATGTCCCAGTACTGCCAGTCGCGGGTCTCCGGCTTCTCGAACTTCGTCATCCCGACGCCGACGACGTACGCCTTGCCCATTCTGAGTTCCCCCTCAGTCCTTGGGGAGGCCGAGCAGGCGCTCGGCGACCACATTGAGCTGTACTTGCGTGGTGCCGCCCGCGATGGTGAGGCAGCGGGACATGAGCAGGCCGTGGACGGCCCGTTCGCCGGGGCCCTCGCGCACGGCGCCTTCGGGGCCGCGGAGTTCGAGGGTGAGTTCGGCGAGTTTCTGCTGGTGGAGGGTCTGGACGAGTTTGCGGACGCTGGCGCCCGCGCCGGGTTCGAGCCCGGACACCTGGAGCAGGGTGGTGCGCAGTCCGATGCACGCGAGCGCGTGGGCCTCGGCGAGCAGCGCCCCGATCCGTACGCGTACGGAGCTGTCGACCCGGTCCGCCCGGTCGATGACGGCTTCGAGGCCGGTGTCGAAGGCGACCTGGTCGGCCATGTGGACGCGTTCGTTCCCGAGGGTGTTGCGCGCGACCCGCCAGCCGTCGTTCACCTCGCCGACGACGGCGTCGGCGGGGAGGATCGCGTCGTCGAACCAGACCTCGTTGAAGAGGGAGTCCCCGGTGATCTCCTTGAGCGGCCGGATGTCGATCCCCGGGGTGTTCTTCATGTCGACGAGGAAGTAGGTGAGCCCCTGGTGCTTGGGGGCGGTGGGGTCGGTACGGGCGAGCAGGATGCCGTGGTGGGCCCACTGGGCGGCGCTCGTCCACACCTTCTGCCCGTTGATCCGCCAGCGCCCGTCCTCGGTGCGTTCGGCGCGGGTACGGAGCGAGGCGAGGTCGGAGCCGGCTTCGGGCTCGGAGAAGAGCTGGCACCAGAGGCGCTCGCCGCGCAGGGTCGGGCCGAGGTGTTCGGCCTGCTGCTCGGGGGTGCCGTGGGCGAGGAGCGAGGGGACGACCCAGGTGGCGATGCCGAGTCCGGCGACGGTGATCCCGGCCTCGTCGAGCTCCCGCTGGACGGCGAGCTGCTGGAGGGGGCCGGCGCCGAGTCCGTACGGCTTCGGGAGGTGCGGGGCCGCGTAGCCGGTGGGGGCGAGGGCGCGGCGGGCGGCGGCCGGGTCGAGCCCTGCGGCGGGGGCGACGGCCTCGCGGGCCTCGCGGCGGTACGGGTCGGCCTCGGGCGGCAGGTCGAGGCGGAGGCCGCGCCGGACGCCGGCGGAGGCGTGCCGCAGGGCGGCGAGCCGGTGGTGGTCGCCGGTGCCGAGGAGCTGGCGGGCGACGAGGGCGCGGCGGAGCAGCAGATGGGCGTCGTGCTCCCAGGTGAAGCCGGTGCCGCCGAGGATCTGGATGCAGTCCTTGGCGCAGGTGTAGGCGGCGTCGAGGGCGGTGGCGGCGGCGAGCGCGGCGGTGAGGGAGCGGACTCCCTCCTGGCTGTCCTGGCCGGCGCGGGCGGCGTCCCAGGTGAGGGCGCGGGCCTGTTCGAGCCGGACGAGCATGTCGGCGCAGAGGTGTTTGACGCCCTGGAACCGTCCGATGGGGCGGCCGAACTGTTCGCGGGTGCGGGCGTGTTCGGCGGCGGTCTCGACGGCGCGGGCGGCGGTGCCGCAGGCGTCGGCGGCGAAGAGGACGGCGGCGAGGTCGTGGACGAGGGGGGTGTCGAGTGCGAGGGCGCCCGCGGCGGGCACGTGGGCGCCGCGGGCGGTGATCTCGGCGGTGGGCCGGGTGGGGTCGGCGCTCTCGTGGGGCCGGACGGTGAGGCTCTCGGTGTCGGCGGCGAGCCAGACGGAGCCGTCGGCGGTGGCCGCGCGGAGGAGCACGAGGTCGGCCTGGGCGCCGCCGAGGACGGGGGGCGCGGTGCCGTCGATGAGGTAGCCGCTCGCGGTGCGGACGGCGGTGAGGGTGCCGGTGCCGCCGAGGGCGACGGCTCCGATCCGCTCCCCACGCGCGAGCGTGCCGGCCGTTTCGTGGTGCCCGCACCGGTGGAGGAGTGCGGCGGTGAGGACGGAGGGCAGGTAGGGCCCGGGCAGCAGGGCCCTTGCCGCTTCCTCCACGACGACGGCGAGGTCTCCGAGGTCGCCGCCCCCGCCGCCGTGCTCCTCGGGGAGGTGGAGTCCGAGGAGTCCCTGTTCGGCGGCGGCGTCCCAGTAGGCGGGGCGGCCGGTGGCGGTGTCGGGGACGTCGAGGTGCTTGCGGACTTCCTCGGGGGGTACGGCGCGGGTGAGCCAGCCCCGGACGGATCGGGCGAGCTCCCGCTGTTCGTGCGTGATGGCGATGCCCATGGGCCGCAGACTAGAACACGTTCCATTCTGACGGAAGGTCAGAAACTCGATTCGAGAAAACCTGCATGACGCAGAGAACCTGGGGTAGAGTCATCTGCGTAACGCAGAGAATGCACCGCACAGCAGCCCATGCACATGACCACCCAGGGGGAACCATGCTCACCGTCGCCGTCACCGGAGCCACCGGAGCCCAGGGCGGAGCCACCGCCCGCAGCCTGCTCGCCGCGGGCCACCGGGTCCGCGCCCTCACCCGCCGCCCCGACTCCCCGGCCGCCGAGACCCTGCGCGCCCTCGGCGCCGACGTGCGGTACGCGGACTTCGACGACCGCTCCTCGCTCGACGCCGCCCTCGCGGGCGCCGACTCCCTCTTCGCCGTCACCGCCTTCGAGGCCGGTGCCGAGACCGAGATCCGGCAGGGCAGGGCCCTCGTCGACGCGGCGGCGGCCGCCCGCCTCGGCCATGTCGTCCTCACCTCCGTCGCCCATGCCGACCGTGACACCGGCGTCCCGCACTACGAGAGCAAGCGGACGGTCGAGCACCACCTCCGCGCCTCCGGCACGCCCTGGACGGTCATCGGCCCCGCCGCGTTCATGGACAACTACGCCGGCGGCTGGACCGCCGACGGACTGCGCGAGGGGACCTTCGCCTGGCCGATGCCGGCCGACCGACCGCTCGCGCTCATCTCCTCGCGGGACATCGGCGCGTTCGCCGCGCTCGCCCTCGGGCGCCGCGAGGAGTTCACGAGCCGGCGCATCGACATCGCCTCCGACGAGCGCACCCCCGGCGAGATGACCGGCATCCTCGCCGCCGCCATGGGCCGCCCGGTCTCCTACCAGGAGGTCCCGCTCGCCTACGTGCGCACCCGGTCCACGGACCTGGCCGCGATGTTCTCGTACTTCACCACGACCGGTCTCGACGTGGACGTCGCCGGGCTGCGCCGCGCGTTCCCCGAGGTCGGCTGGCACGGTTTCGACGACTGGGCGCGGACGCAGGACTGGACGTCGATACTGGCGCCTGAGCGCACGCCGTCCCACTCCTGACCGCATCTCTCACCACCGGGGAGTCCCGCATGCAGCACAGGCCCAAGCCCATCGGCTTCCTCCTCAACCGCACCGACGAAGCCCTCACCCGTGTCATGGACGGCACACTCGGGGAGTTCGGCCTCACCCGCCTCGCCTGGCAGGTGCTCAACGTCGTCAAGGACAGCGACGGAACGACCGACGCCGAGGTCCTCGCGATCCTCTCGGCCAACGCCGACGCCCCCGCCCTGACCGCCGCCGTCGACACGACCGTCACCGGCGGCTGGGTGTCGCGCCCCGCCCCGGGACGGCTCGCCCTCACCCCCGACGGCGCCCGTCGGCTGGCCGAGGTCGGCTCGGAGGTGGCGGCGTTCCGCGCCCGGTCCGTCGAGGGCATCTCGCCCGAGGAGTACGGGACCGCCGTCCGCGTCCTGGAGCGCATGATCGAGAACCTCGAAGGGCCCGGACGGCCATGAAGGGCCCGGCGCCCGGACGGCCGCCGGGGCAGGGGGCGTTGTCAGTGGTGGCTGCCAGGATCTCCGGAGGCCTGGAGGACAGCAGAGAGCGAGCACGCCATGGGTACCTGGGACATCGGCCCCTTCGACAACGACACCGCCGCCGACTTCTCGTACCGGGTGGACGAGGCCCCCGAGGAGAAGCGGGCCGGGGTCCTGCTCGCGGCCTTCCGCGAGGTGACCACGACGGGCGAGGAGTACCTGGACTCGGACCTGGCGGTGGAGGCGATCGCCTCGGCGGCGCTGGTGGCGGCACAGTGCCCGGGCGGGGAGCCGGTCACCACTTCGTACGGCCCGAAGAAGCCCCTGCCCGTACTTCCGGCGGAGTTGCGTCCGGCGGCCGTGGAGGCCCTGGACCGGGTCCTCACCGAGCCGTCCGAACTCCTGGAGCTCTGGGAGGAGTCGGACGGGGAGGAGTGGAAGGCGGGCGTGCGGAAGCTGAGGGGGGTCCTCGCGGGGGCCTGACGGAGATCGGGCCGCTGGGGCTGACCGGAGATCAGGCGCCGCTGGGGCCTGACTGGGATCAGGCCCGTGCGCCCTTCACGTACACCGCGCTGCCGTACGTGTGCGGGTCCGGTACCTCGACCTGGAATCCGGCCGAGGCGAGGATTCCCAGCAGGGCGTCCTGCATGAACCGGTGAACGTCCCGGTGGTGGCGCACGACCGGAGGCGGGTTCTCGTAGTCGATGCCCCGCGCGAAGAGTTCGATCGCGGGGGCCGTCAGCGCCGGGTCCGTCCGCCAGTTCACGAACACCCCGCCGTCGAGCATCCGGTCCACGTGGACATCGGCACCGGACCCGGCAGGCCGGTCACCGTCGAGATCGCCCCGGTGGGCGGGAAGGCCGGCCAGGGCCAGTTCACGGCAGACCCGGTCGGCCAGCTCGTGCCACGCGGCGAGGAGTTCGGCCGGGGCTCGGGGCGGCAGGTTGAAGCGGGGTTCGTTCACGCGCGTCTCCTCAGGGCCAGGACGATGCTGGTGACGGTCGCGGTGACGGCGGTCAGCGCCAGGACGAGGAGCCCCGGGTTGACCCACCACGGGACGATCTCCTCGCCCGCGCACACCAGGCTCACGGGCAGCGCGCTGCTGGAGTCGGGCACCGCCATGTGCCCCGCGTTGAACCAGCACGCGTCCTCCGGCTGGAGGAACGGCATGTACGAGAGCCCGTACACATGCAGTGCCCCGCCCCCGACGAAGGACAGGGCGGCGACCCAGGCGGCCTTCTTCGCGGGTGTACGGCGGCGCGGGGGCGACACGGTCAGTCCGCCGTTCTCCCGCCGGGCCCGCACCAGCCCCACGTACGTGATCCCGGCCCAGGCCGGCAGGACGAGGGCGAGGATCACCATGCCTATGAGGGTCGCCACGGTCAGCGATCGTAACGGAGGGAAGACGGTGTGGTTCGCGTGCGGCGCATAGGGCACCATGGGCGGCCACAGACGCGTACCCGCCAGTAGGAGTGACCATGTCCGAGCCCTCGCCCGAGATCCTTGCCGCCTTCGAGGCCGCGAAGGGGTTCATGCCCGTCGGGGAGGGGCTCGCGCTGTACGGGGCGGCCGTGGAGGCCGCGAAGCTGGGGCTGCCGCTCCTTGAGGTCGGGACGTACTGCGGGCGGTCCACGATCCTGCTCGCGGACGCGGCCCGGCAGGCGGGGACGGTCGCGGTGACCGTGGACCACCACCGGGGCAGCGAGGAGCAGCAGCCGGGCTGGGAGTACCACGACGCGAGCGTGGTGGACCCGGAGGTGGGGGTCATGGACACGCTGCCGACCTTCCGCCGGACCCTGCGCAAGGCGGGTCTCGAAGAGCACGTGATCGCGGTGGTCGGGCGTTCGCCGCAGGTCGCGAAGGTGTGGGGCGGGCAGCTCGGGCTCGTGTTCGTCGACGGCGGGCACACCGACGAGCACGCCACGAACGACTACGAGGGCTGGGCCCCCAGGGTCGCCCCCGGGGGCCTGCTGGTCATCCACGACGTCTTCCCCAACCCGGAGGACGGCGGCCAGGCGCCGTACCGGATCTACCTCCGGGCCCTTGAGTCGGGTGACTTCGAGGAGGTCTCCGTCACCGACTCGCTGCGGGTGCTGCGCCGCCGCTGACGTCAGAACAGGGACGTCACGTACAGGCAGTTGGTGTAGCTGTAGCCCGGTTCGATCATCGTCTTGCTCGACTTGGTGTCCCCCGCCGTGGAGGTGCCGGTGGCCGCGCGCTTCTGGAGGAAGTGGTAGTCGCCGGCGGGCAGGAGCAGGGTCGCCTTCGGGTACTTCGAGGACGGCCCCGAGCAGGCCTTGATCTTCGGGGAGTTCACGAGCAGCGGGGTCTGGTACTTCGTGCAGGTCCCGCAGGCCCGGAGGGTGACCTTGCCGGTCATCGGGCCCGTGTAGAGCAGCTCGACCTCGCCGGGGCCGTCGTTGCTGACCACCATGACCATGCGGGCGCCGCCGGGGACGTCCGCCGGGGGCAGGCTCCTGCCGGCGGCGGGCTCCTCCTCGGCGATCTCGGCGGCGATGGCGATCGAGCGGGCGTGGGCGGCCTGCGGGCTGTTCGGGTAGGTCTTGGCGTAGTCGGTCATGGTCGTGGCCGCGGTGCTGAACTCCTTGTCCTTGAACTGGTCGGTGCCGCAGGCGAAGTCGCCCTTCTGGACCGCGTCCGCGGCCTCCTTGGAGGCGGGTTCGAGGGACGGGTCCGGCATGTCGTCGAGGGTGGCGCGCAGGGCGCGCAGCTCGGCGGTGGCGTCGCAGGGCTCGGCGCCGCTCAGGGCGGTGGTGCGGGTCTTGACGGCCGCCCGGACCGCCGGCTCGACGCGGGTCGCCTGGGTGGACTTCGGGAAGGTGCTGAGGAGCTCGTTGAGGCTCTCGCTCGCCGTCGGGGCGGCCGTCTGCACGCCGAGCGCCGCCGTGCCGCACTGGTAGAGCGACTCGGCGAGCGGCTCGTCGGTCTTGGCCGGCCGGGAGCCGAGCAGCTCCTTGTCGACGCTGGAGGGCAGCTCGCGCAGATGCTTGAGCGGGGGGACGGCCGCGCAGTACTGCTTCTTGTCGTACGGGGCGGAGACCGCCTTGTAGTACGCGTCGAGGCGGTCGGGGACGAGCTTCCCGGCCCGTGAGCCGGCGTGCTTCGTGCCGAGGTCCCGGTAGGTGTCGAGCGCCTTGCGGTAGGCCGGCTCGGCCTTGTCGAAGGCGAGGCCGTCGGCGGACTTCACGAGCGCGTCGGCCGCGGCGAGCCGTTCGAGGAGGGCCTGCTCCTTGGCCTCGTCGCGGGCGGCGCCGTACGCGAGGGAGCCTCCGGCGGGGACCGCGAGCAGGACGAGGGCGAGCGGCAGCGCGAGGCGGCGGAGGCCGGCGCCTGCCCGGAGCGTGGCGCGGGCTCCGCGGCGGCCGCCGTCGACGGCGACGGCGATCAGGAAGGCGAGGTAGCCGTAGACGACGGAGGTGGGCACGCCGTCGACGTCGGCGGGCAGCGCGGCGACGAGCAGGACGGCGGTGGCGAGCCAGCAGAGCGCGGCGCCGACCCAGTTCCGCAGCAGGACGTAGCCGAGGCCGAGACCGGAGAGGTTGAGCAGGGCGACGGCGGCGGCCTGCGCAGGGTTCGCGGGGCCTTGAGGCTGCGCGGACGGCGGCGGCCCGAACCCGGGCGGCGCACCGGGCGGCGGCGGCAGGGTCCCGGCCCCGGCCCACCCGGCGGCGGTCGCGGGGGCGGGGGCGGGGGCAGCGCCGTACCCGGGCGCGGCACCGGCCCCGGGCGGAGGACCGGCCCCGGGCGCGGGCCCGGCGCCGGGCGAGGCGGCGGTGGCCGGGGGCGGGTTGCCCTCGGGACCTGCGCCGTACGGCGCACCGGGCGGAGGGACGTCGGCCCCGGCCGGCGGACCGAAGGCGAGCGTGTGCGCACCAGCGCCCGAGTCGGCGGGAGCCGCCGGAACCCCGGAGCCGGCCGGGGCGGGTGCGGCCGGAGCCGCAGGCGGAGAGCCCTCGGCCCCCGCGCCGGGCGCCGGGCCGCCGAAGGCGAGCGTGGGCGTTCCCGCGCCGGGCGCGGCGGGACCCGCCGGAGCCCCGGAGGCAGACGTGCCGGGCCCGGCCGCACCCTCGGCCCCCGCGCCGGACGGCGGCGGCGGTGCCCACGGTGGCGCGGAGGCGTCCGAAGGGGCTCCAGGCGGCGGCCCGGAGGCCGGCCCGTCGCTCCGTCGGCTTAAGTCGCTCTCGCCCGGACGTCGGTCGTTCGGCTCGGGACGTGCGTCGTTCGGTTCTTCCCCCACCACGGTCCCCCCTCGTGGGTCCCTGCGCGGTGACACCCCACCGTCGCCCTTCTCACCTACCCTTCACGGTTCGCTCACACGCGTCCACCGCAATATGAAGGCGGTGACCGACCTGCGACGTACCCCTGCGGCATTTCGCCCCGCGCAGGGCCTAAAGTCGCGGGGTGCCGTACGACCACCGGAACACCGCCCGCCGCACCCTCGCCCTCGCCCTCGCCGCCACGGGCTGCTGCGCCGTGCTCGCCGGGTGCGGGGCCTCACAGGCCGCGCCGCCGACGGGGAAGGGCCAGGAGGCCACCCGGGGCGAGAGCGGGACGCAGTCCCGGCCGCCGTTCGCCTCCGCCTCCCCCTCCGCACCGCGGGCCACCCCCGCGCCGCCCGCCGCCCGGGGAGGCGGCTCGCTCGCCGGGAAGACCATCGTCATCGACCCCGGCCACAACTCCGGCAACTTCCGCCATTCGACCGAAATCAACCAGAAGGTCAATATCGGGACGACCCGGAAGGAGTGCGACACCACCGGCACCTCCACCAACGCCGGTTACACGGAGGCCTCGTTCACCTCCGACGTCTCGCACCGGCTGCGCGACCTCCTCACCGCGCGCGGCGCGAAGGTGGTCCTCACCCACGACGGCGACCGCCCCTGGGGCCCCTGCATCGACGAGCGGGCCCGGATCGGCAACGCCGCCCGCGCCGACGCCGTGGTGTCCGTCCACGCGGACGGCTCGGCCGTCGGCCACCGCGGCTTCCATGTGATCCTGCCGGCGAAGGTGCGGGCGGGCGCGGCCGACACCTCGAAGATCGTCGGCCCCTCCCGCGCCCTCGGCGAGCGGATCGCGGACCGGTTGGCCCGCGCCACCGGAACCGCGCCCGCCAACTACATCGGCTCCGGCACGGGGTTGGACGTGCGGGACGATCTCGGCGGCCTCAACCTCTCGACCGTTCCCAAGGTCTTCGTGGAATGCGGCAATATGCGTGACCCGAAGGACGCCCAGCTGCTCACGTCGGCGACGTGGCGGCAGAAGGCCGCGCAGGGGCTCGCGGACGGCATCGCGACCTACCTCAAGGGGTAGAACCCGCGGGCGATAGATTCGCTCCGTACGATGGGGGCCCCGTCCCCCGTGCCACAGACCTGAGCGCCATGACCTGAGCGCCACCCGACGCGACGACCGACGACCCGACGAAGGACTCTTACGTGAATATCCGCTCCCTCACCCGAGGCGATGGCGTGCTGATCGGCGCAGCGGTGGTGCTGTTCATCGCCTCGTTCCTCGACATCGCAGGCTGTGACGCCTCCCCCGAGATCTGCGACAAGGTCCCCACGGTGAACTCGTGGGAGCTCTCGTATCTCGGCTGGGGCTCCTTCTTCGTCGGGATCGCGGGCGCCGCCCTCGTCGTCGCCTCCCGCGCCCTGCCGCAGCAGCGCAAGGTGGCCGGTCTGGAGCTCGGCCAGGTCGGTGCCGCGTTCACCATCGCGTCCGCCTGGACCCTGCTCATGTGGATCTTCGAGGCGGAGAGCGCCGGCGCGGGTCTGGTCCTCGGCCTCATCGCCGCCCTGGTGGTGGCCGGTGCCGCCGTCGCCGGTCCGCTGGTCCCCGCCCTGAAGGCCCCGCTCGTCGGCGCGCCCAGGCCGCAGGCCCCGCAGCCGTACGGCATGCAGCCCGGCCAGCCGGGTCAGCCGGGCGTCCCCGGCGGCTACGGCTACCCGGGTGCGCAGCAGCAGCCGTACGGCGCCCCGCACGACCCCTCACAGGGTGCGGGCCAGCCGTTCGGCGCGCAGGCCGTCGCCCCGCAGCCGCAGGCCGTGCAGCAGCCCGAGCCGCAGGCGGCCGCCCCGGCCCCGCAGCCGGCCTCGGACTTCGCGCCGTTCTGGTTCGCGGTCCCGGTCGCGCGTCCGCTGTACGCGGAGGACGGCTCGCAGGCGCCGATCGCCGAGCTGGCGCCGGGCACCTGGTACCTGGCCGTCGAGCAGCGCGGTCCTGGCCTGGTGGCCCAGACGCAGGACGGCCGCCGCGGTGTCCTGCAGGACACGACGGGCATCCAGCGCGGCTGATCGCCCCTCGGCCCACGAACGGCCCCCCGTCCGGAATCCCTTCCGGGCGGGGGGCCGTTGCCGTACAGTCCCCGCAACACGTATCTGACGGAGCGTCAGGAAGGATGTGGGGCATGCGACTCGGGCTCGCCCTCGGCTACTGGGGCCGCGGCCCCTCCCCCGCCCACCTCGACCTCGCCCGCGAGGCCGAGCGGCTCGGCTACGACTCCGTGTGGACCGCCGAGGCCTGGGGCTCCGACGCCTTCACCGCGCTGACCTGGATCGCCGCGCACACCAGCCGCATCCGGCTCGGCACCGCCGTCGCGCAGATGGCCGCCCGGGCGCCCACGACCACCGCGATGCACGCGCTCACGCTCGACCACCTGTCCGGCGGACGCGTGCTGCTCGGGCTCGGCCTGTCCGGGCCGCAGGTCGTCGAGGGCTGGTACGGGCGCCCCTTCCCCCGCTCCCCGCTGACCGCGACCCGCGAGTACGTGGACGTGGTCCGCCAGGTGCTGCGCCGCGAGGCGCCCGTACGGCTCGACGGACGCCACCACTCCCACCCGTACACCGGCGCGGACGGCACCGGCCTCGGCAAGGCCCTGAAGCCGATCACGCACCCCCTGCGCGCCGACGTCCCGGTGCTGCTCGGCGCGGAGGGTCCCAAGAACATCGCGCAGACCCTCGCCATCGCCGACGGCTGGCTGCCGCTCTACTGGACGCCGGACCGCTGGGCCGAGGTGTACGCCCTCCCGGACACGCTCCCCGACGGCTTCCTGGTCGCGCCCATGGTCCGGGCGCAGCTCTGCGAGGACGTGACGGCCGGACTGCTCCCGGTCAAGGCGATGCTCGGCTTCTACATCGGCGGCATGGGCCACACGGCCCGCAACTTCCACGCCGATCTGATGGGACGCATGGGGTACGAGAAGGAGGCCCGCCGCATCCAGGAGCTGTTCGCGGCGGGGCGGCGCGAGGAGGCGGTGCTCGCCGTCCCGGACGCCTTCGCGGACGAGATCTCACTGGTCGGCCCGCGGGAGCGGATCGCCGAGCGCCTCGACCGATGGCGAGAGGGCCCGGTGACGGACCTGCTGGTCACGGCACCGGACCCGGCCACACTCCGCCTCCTGGCGGAGCTCACCTCATAGCGTCAGCCACCCAGCTGCGACGTGCTGGGCACCTTGTCCACGACCTCGGCCCCGGCGCTCCTACCGGCGTCCTTCACGCTGTTGATGATGTTCTCGAAGGCGCCGACGTCCGCGTCGCCCGCCTCGCCCTTGCGGAGCTTCGTCCCGAGGTCCTTGAGCGACTCGATCCCGGCGGAGAGCGGCGCGACCGCCTTCGACAGCAGCGGGTCGCCCTTGGCGTTGTTCACGGCCGCCTTGAGCCGGTTGTACGTGAACGCGCCCGCGAGCCCCGCCTTCACCAGGGCGAAGGTCCGGCCGTCCGCGCCCTTCTTGAACTTGCCCGCGCGGTACGGCTTCACGATCCACTGGTACGTGGCGCCCGCGGCCAGACCGGCGTTGGCCACGAACCGCGTCTTCGCCAGCTTCTGCTGCTCGAAGCTCGTGGAGGCCGTCGGCGTCGCCGCCCCACTCCCACTCTGCGCGTCGTCGTTGCAGGCGGTGGCGGTGAGGAGCAGGGCGCAGGACAACAGCAGGGCCACGACCCCCCGCGCAACACTTCTGGGCAAGACGGAACCTCCCTGGTGACGGTGGCGCCAGCCTCACCCGGCCTCACCGCGTCCGCCACCTGGGGGACTCCGTACGGGTAGGGGCCTAGCCTCCGCAGCAGTCCGGTTCGAGGCCCGTGGGGAGGTGGGTCCCGCCGAAGACCGCGACGGTCGCCTCCTCGCCGCCCAGGGCCGCCACCGCGAGGAGCAGGGAGCCGGCGGTCCAGCTGGTCTGCTCCTCGGGCCAGACGGCCTTGTCGGCCTCCGTGGCGCCCTCGAAGACGTACCCCGTCCAGTACATGCCGTTCTCGGCGCGCAGGTGCTGGATGTCCTGGAGGACGGTGAGCGCCCGGTCGGACTCCCCCATCGCCCACAGCGCGAGGGCGAGTTCGCAGCTCTCGCCGCCGGTGACCCACGGGTTGGGGACGACGCAGCGCACGCCCAGGCCGGGGACGACGAAGCGGTCCCAGTCGGCATCGATCCGGGCCTTCGCGTCGGCCCCCGTGACCGCGCCGCCGAGGACCGGGTAGTACCAGTCCATCGAGTAGCGGGACTTGTCGAGGAACCGCTCGGGGTGCCGGCGGATCGCGTGGCCGAGGGCCCCCGCGGCCAGCTCCCAGTCGGGCTGCGCCTCCTCGCGGACCTCGGCGATCGCGAGGGCGCAGCGCAGCGCCTGGTGGATCGACGAACTGCCCGTCAGGAGCGCGTCGTTCACCGGCGCCCCGTCGGCCTCGCGCTTCCAGCCGATCTGGCCGCCGGGCTGCTGGAGCCCGAGGACGAACTCGACGGCCGCGTAGACGATCGGCCACATCCGGTCGAGGAAGGCGTCGTCGCCGGTGGACAGGTAGTGGTGCCAGACGCCGACCGCGATGTACGCGACGAAGTTGGACTCCCGGCCGGAGTCGGTGACCTGCTCCGGGTCGCCGTCGTGGTACGCCGCGGACCAGGAGCCGTCGCCGTTCTGGTGCCGGGCGAGCCACTCGTAGGCCCGGGCGGCGGCCTCGTGCTCGCCGGCCGCGTCGAGGGCCATGGCGGCCTCCGTGTGGTCCCACGGGTCCAGGTGGTGCCCGCGGAACCAGGGGATGGCGCCGTCCTCGCGCTGGCAGGCGAGTATCCCGGCGACGGTCTCGGCGGCCTGCTCCGCGGTGAGCACGCCGGGCAGGACGAGGTGCTCGGCGATCCGCTCGGGGAGGGTCACTGCGCGTCGGCCTTGGGGAGGTGGGGCTTGGTGGCGTAGGCGACGAAGCTCTTGCCGACGACCGGGTTGAGCAGCTGCTCGGCGACCCGGGTCAGGGCGGGCTTCTTCATGATGTCCCAGACCAGGAGCTTGTGGTACGCGCGGACCGGCAGCGCCTTGTCGTTGTCCACGCCGAAGGCGCACTTCAGCCACCAGTACGGCGAGTGGAGCGCGTGCGCGTGGTGGGTGCCGTACGGCCGGAGGCCCGCCTGCCGGATCTTGGCGAGCAGCTCGTCGGCCTTGTAGATGCGGATGTGGCCGCCCTCGACCTCGTGGTACGCGTCGGAGAGCGCCCAGCAGACCTTCTCGGGGCCGTACCGGGGCACGGTGATCGCGATCCGGCCGCCCGGCTTGAGGACGCGCACCATCTCGGCGAGCACGCCCTTGTCGTCGGGGATGTGCTCCATGACCTCGGAGATGATGACGACGTCGAAGGACTCGTCGGGGAACGGCAGGTTGAGCGCGTCCCCCTCCATCGCGGTGGCGGTCGCCCCCGCGGGCGCCTCCCCGGCCTCCTTCATGGCCGCGAACCACTTGGCGACCTCGCGGATCTCCTCGCCGTTCTGGTCGAGGGCCACGACCTGGGCACCACGCCGGTAGCACTCGAAGGCATGCCGCCCCGCCCCGCAGCCGAGATCGAGCACACGATCACCGGGAGCGAGCGGAAAACGAGTGAAGTCGACGGTCAGCACGAGGTCCTGCTTTCGCGGTTGGAGACTGATGGTGGGCAGATGCCGCCGCCGGCTTGTGGGCAGGCGTTCCGCGGGGCGATGGGGGTCCCCCCTGCTCGAGCGAAGCCGAGAGCTTGGGGGAGGGTGGGCACAAGCCACCCACCGGGCCGCACCCGGTGAACAGGCCTCGGTGTCACCGGCGAGCTCCGGCTCCCTGACGGGCCACCGCCTCGCGGTACAGCTCGGCCGTCCCCTGGGCGGCCCTGGCCCAGGTGAAGTTGGCCAGGACCCGCGCCCGCCCCGCCGCACCAAGGCGGGAACGCAGCTCGGCATCACCGAGCACCCGCCCCAGCCCAGCGGCCAGCGCCCCCGCGTCCCCCGGCGGCACCGCCAGACACGTCTCCCCGTCGGGCCCGGCGACCTCCGGAATGGCGCCCCCGGTGGTCGCGACCAGCGGAGTCCCGGTCGCCATGCCCTCGGCGGCCGGCAGCGAGAACCCCTCGTACAGCGAGGGCACGCAGGCGACCTGCGCGGACCGGTAGAGGTCCACGAGCTCGGCGTCGCTGATGCCCTTCACGAACTCGACGGCGCCGCCGAGCCCGTACCGCTCGATCGCGGTGGCCACCGGCCCGTCCTCGGCGCGCTTGCCGACGACGACGAGGTGCGCCTCGGGGTTCTCGGTACGGAGCTTGGCGAGCGCCTCGATGAGGAAGACCAGGCCCTTGAGCGGGACGTCCGCGCTGGACGTGGTGACGATCCGTCCGGGGACCTCGGCGACCGACGGGTCCGGGGACCAGAGGTCGGTGTCGGCGCCGATGTGGACGACGCGGATGCGGTCCTCGCGGACACCGAGGTGCTCGACGATCTCCTGGCGGGAGGTGCCGGAGACGGTGAGCACGGACGGCAGCCGGCGGGCGACCTTCTTCTGCATGCCGGTGAAGGCGTACCAGCGGCGGACGGAGGCGCGGCGCTTCCAGTCGGCGGCGGCGTCGAGTTCGAGCTGCCGGTCGACGGTGATGGGGTGGTGGATCGTGGTGACGAGCGGCGCGCCGATCGCGCGCGGGCCGCCGAGGAGTCCGTAACCGAGGGTCTGGTTGTCGTGGACGACGTCGAAGTCGCCGCGGCGGGCGGCGAGCATGCGCCGGGCCCGCAGGGAGAAGGTGAGCGGCTCGGGGAAGCCGCCGGTCCACATGGTGGCGACTTCGAGCGCGTCGATCCAGTCCCGGTACTCCTCGCGCTTCGGCGTCCGGAAGGGGTCCGGGGAGCGGTAGAGGTCGAGGCTCGCTATCTCGGTGAGCGGCACGCCCTCGTCGAGGGTGGGGTACGGCTGGGAGCCGATGACCTCGACGGTGTGGCCGAGGCGGGCGAGCTCGCGGGAGAGGTGCCGGACGTAGACGCCCTGGCCGCCGCAGAACGGGTTCCCCTTGTACGTGAGGAGAGCGATCCGCAACATGGGGGTCCCCCCTGGTCGAGCGAAGCCGAGACCTCGGGGGAGGTCACCGGCCGCGGTGACGCCCTGGCGGGGGCTTGCCTCTATGGCCTCAGCGGTCATGCGCGACCCCCTTCGAGCGTGCGTTTCGCGGGAGCGTAACCGCTCGCGCTAATGTAGAACAAGTTACAGACTTGATCGTTCTTGATCCTTCAAGGAGCACAGAATCTACCGGCAGGTAGCTCCGTGGTGAGAGCCGGAACAGGTGATTCGCGCCACGGCGGCGGCACGGCCATACTGTCGCTCCCCACCGAACGGAAGCCGCACGGAACGGGACCTCATGACCGCAGAGAACAGAGCGGACCACAGACCCGCGTCGCCGCCCCTCACGGAGCGCCAGGAGGCGCGGCGCCGCCGCATCCTGAACGCCAGCGCCCAGCTCGCGGCCAGGGGCGGCTTCGACGCCGTGCAGATGCGGGAGGTCGCGGAGGCGGCGGGGGTCGCGCTCGGCACCCTGTACCGGTACTTCCCGTCCAAGATCCACCTGCTCGTGGCGACCATGCAGGACCAGCTGCAGCACATGCACACGACGCTGCGGAAGCGGCCGCCGGCGGGCGCCGAACCGGCGGAGCGGGTCGCCGAGACGCTGATGCGCGCCTTCCGGGCCCTCCAGCGGGAGCCGCAGCTGGCGGACGCGATGGTGCGGGCGCTGACCTTCGCGGACCGCAGCGTGAGCCCCGAGGTCGACACGGTCTCCCGGCTGACGACCGCGATCATCCTGGACGCGATGGGGGCGGAGCACCCGACGCCGAGCCAGCTCTCGGCGGTCCGAGTGATCGAGCACACCTGGCACTCGGCGCTGATCACCTGGCTGTCCGGACGCGCCTCGATCGCACAGGTGAAGATCGACATCGAGACGGTCTGCCGGCTGATCGACCTGACGGCACCGGAGCCGACGGCCTGAGGAGGCCTTGGGCCGCCTGAGAAGGCCTTGAGCCGCCCGAGGAGGCCTTGGGCCGCCGGCCCGATGCCTCCCGCCCGCGCCCCCGGCTGTCCATCTGCCGGGGGCGCGGGCGGTGCGGGGTCAGGAGCCCTGCGGCTTGGCGTTGCTCGCCGCGAGGACCGCCGCGCACTCCGCGCTGCTGTCGACGGCCACGAACATGACCAGCTTCAGCGGGCCCGCCGAGTGGTTGCTGGCCTGGAGCTTCCAGCTGCTCTTCGTCAGCGACTTGATCGTCGAGCCGCCCGCGCCGGAGCTCCGCTCCTCGGTCCAGCCGGTGCCGGCCAGGTTCGAGACCGTGCCGTCGTACGACTTCGCCGGGTCCGCGGCCTTCTCGGCGTCGGCCGTCCAGCTGACCATGCACTCCTTGGCCTCGGCGGGGACCGCCTCGCCCGAGGAGTCCTGCGTGAAGCCGGCCTCGGTCGCCGCGTCCGTCAACTCCTTGGTGACGGCGGCCGCGTCCAGCTTCTCGTCGCTCGAACCACCCGCGCCGGAACCACCCGTCGCGGACGAACCGGCCGAGGACGAACCACCGGACGCCGAACCGCCCTTGTCCGCACCGCCCTCACTGCCACAGCCCGCGACCAGCAGCACCACACCGGCAGCCGCGGCCACCCAACTCGCCTTGCGCACAACACTCCCAAAACGGCGCGCACGAAGGCCCCTTGCCCCCGTGACCAAGGGGCCTAGTTTTGCACGTGGAAACGGATGATGTGCGCAAAGACGGGTGTCGTCAGGGCTGTTCGGCGTCCTCGCCCGACAGGACGTCCAGCTCCTTCTCGCTGAACTGCGCCATGCACGAGTCCTCCGAGGCCTGGAGGGAGATCACGTCCATGGCCAGCGTCTGCCGCGCGCTGTGGTGGCGCGCGAAGAGCGTCCAGCCGTGCTTCTTGAGCGTGATCAGGAGCGAGGTGCCGCCCTTGTCGTCGAGCTTCTCGACCTGGCGCTGCTCCTGGGTCCACTCTTCCCCGAGGAGGATGGTGACGGCCTTCTCGAAGCGGCCGCGCGATCCGTCGACGACCGGGCCGACGTACTGCCAGCCCGCGGAGCAGGCGGCGGCGCGCTGCGCCACCCGCTCCCGCTCCGTGGACGGCGTGGGCCGGGGGGTCGCATCCGTCGGGGTCGGCTCACCTGGCCCGGAAGGCTTGGACTTCGGCAGCCCCGCCCCCTCGGCGGCGGCGGTGATCTCGGCGTGGGCCGCGGCACGGCCGAAGGCATCTGCCTCCGCACCGGTGCCGCATCCCGCCCCGAGGAGCGCCACCACCGTCGCACCCGCGACCGCCGCCCACCGTGTACCCCGACCCCGCATGCCTGCCCACTCCCCTAGCGCCTGCTGTGCCGGAGGAGTGTCACACACGGCGTACGGGCAGGTCACAGGCGGTCGGAGCAAGCGCGGCGGGCGAGGGGTCCGCGACGCACCGGGCCCCGGCGAGCGAGCGTCGGGGCCGGTGCGGGCGTGGTCACTCCTCCGGTGGGAACACCGGTTCTCCCCCGTCCGCCAGGGTGATCAGGATCGCCTCCACCGGACAGCCCTCCGCCGCCGCGAGGAGGCGTTCGCCCGCGTCCGTCTCCGGCTCCACCGGGTGGGACTGGCGGGCCGTGTCGAGGCGGAAGCCGCCCGGGGCGTGGTTCACGCACATGCCGGAGCCGATGCAGACGCTCCGGTCGACCTCGACGTGCCAGCGGTCCCCCATCACGCCCCGCCCTCGTAGCCGCCGGGGAGGTGGATCATCTTGTGCTCCAGGTACTCGCCGAAGCCCTCCGGACCGAACTCCCGCCCCAGGCCCGAGTTCTTGTAGCCGCCGAAGGGACCGAGCATGTCGAGGCTGAAGGTGTTGACGTTGAAGGTGCCGGTGCGGACCTGGCGTGCGAAGTCGATGCCGTGCTCCACGTCCCCGGTCCAGACGCTGCCGCTGAGGCCGAAGTCGGAGTCGTTCGCGATCCGCCGCGCCTCGTCCTCGTCCCCGTACGGCAGGAGGCAGATGACCGGGCCGAAGATCTCCTCGCGGGCGATCCGCATGGAATTGTCGACGTCGCCGAAGAGGGTCGGCTCGACGTACCAGCCCCGGTCGAGTCCGTCCGGACGGCCGCCGCCGGTGAGCAGCTTCGCGCCCTCCGCCTGACCGATCCCGATGTAGTCGAGGGAGCGCTGCTGCTGGCGCCGGGCGACGAGCGGGCCGACCTGGGTGGCCGGGTCGAGCGGATCGCCGACGACGAGCGCTCCGGCCGCGGCCGCGAAGGCCTCGGCGATCTCCTCGTACCGCGCGCGGGGCGCGAGGATCCGGGTCTGGGCCACGCACGCCTGCCCGTTGTTCATCCAGGCGGCCGGGACGATCCCGGCGACGGCGGTCTCCAGGTCCGCGTCCGGCAGGATCACGGCGGCCGACTTGCCGCCCAGTTCGAGGGTGACGCGGGTGAGGTTGCGGGAGGCGACCTCCATGACCCGCTTGCCGGCGGCGACCGAGCCG
Organism: Streptomyces sp. NPDC055815; assembly: GCF_053616475.1. Classification (NCBI taxonomy): domain Bacteria; kingdom Bacillati; phylum Actinomycetota; class Actinomycetes; order Kitasatosporales; family Streptomycetaceae; genus Streptomyces; species Streptomyces sp. NPDC055815. Next base: position 66,820 of record NZ_JBSHDU010000021.1, read on the forward strand.
GTGAAGGAGACCTTGTCGATGCCGGGGTGGCCGACGAGGTACTCGCTGACCTCGCGGTCGGCGGGCAGGATCGACAGGACCCCTTCCGGGAGCCCGGCCTCGGCGGCGATCTCACCGAGGATGTACGAGTCGAGGGGCGACTCCGGCGAGGGCTTGAGGACCACCGTGCAGCCGGCGAGCAGCGCGGGTCCCAGCTTGGCGGCGGCGGTGAACTGCGGCACGTTCCAGGGGACGACGGCCGCGACGACCCCGACGGGCTCGCGCCGCACGAGCAGCGGCCCGAGGACACCGCCGCGCCGCTCCTCGTACGGGAAGTCCCGGGCGACGGTGATCGCCGCGTCCCAGACCATCATGGCGCCCAGCGCCTGGGCGAGGACGGACCAGGAGTACGGGGAGCCGTTCTGGGCGCTGATGACGCGGCCGATCTCCTCGTACCGGACGGCGATCGCGTCCTTGATGCGGGTGACGACGGCGATCCGCTCCTCGACCGTCATCCGCGGCCAGGGCCCTTCGTCGAAGGCCCGGCGGGCAGCGGCCACGGCCCGGTCGACATCCGCCTCGGAGGCGTGCGGGACGCGGCCGATGACCTGCTCGGTGTGCGGGGAGATCACCTCGATGACCCCGTCGGACAGCGGGTCCGTCAACTCCCCGCCGATGAACAGCTTTCCGTGCTCCACAAGCTCGGTCATGACCGCTGCCTCCCGAGGAGATGAAAGAGTCATTGAGTTCCTGACGATGCTTCAGAACTGATACCAGTTCTAGTTATACTTGGCCAGACTTGAGACCAAACCGGCCCCCACCAGCAGCTTTGCCGCTGGTGGGGGCCGTCGTCTGCCACAGCCGCGCGCCGCAGGGATGGATCCTCAAGCAGGAGGTCGCCAACGTAGCCGTCCAGTGCCGGGTCAGCCGCCACCCGAGCCGGCCGAGGCCGAACCACCGGAGGTCCAGCGGGAGTTGGGCTGCGGCCGATCGCGCGTGCTGCGCTCGGTGCGCAGCATCACCACGACCCCAGCCGGGCCGAGCAGAGCCTTCAACGCGTCGGCGAGCCGCCGCGGGTCGCCGTCGAACGGGAGCGCGATCCGCTCCCGGGTGCCCCGTAGGACGAGTTCCAGCGCGAGCGTGGAGACGGCCGGCTTGTAGTCCCCCTCGTACGGCTCCACCACCTTGTGCGTCAGCCGCACCTCGCGCAGGGTCTCGACGGGCAGCCAGACGTCCGGCCCGGCGGCCCGGACCAACCGCAGGGACGTGGGCACCCCGGTCGGCGCGAACTCCACCCGCAGGATGTCCCGGGCCCGGGAAAGGGCCAGCAACGGCCAGCCGATCAGGTACTCCAGCCCGGCGATCACCCCCACCACCACGAACACGGTCGACGCCCGCGCCCCGGCCAGCGCCATCCCGAGGGCGACGACCAGGGTCGGCCCGCCCAGGGCGAGCGGAGTGAACAGCGCCGGCCCCACCGAGATCAGCGCGTTCCACACCGGCCCGGTCGGTCCGGAGCGCAGGACCAGATCCGTCGAGTCGGGGCCTTGTCTCAACAAGGGATCGGTGGCCATGCCTCCAGCGTAGGACCGGTCCGCAAGAGCGCCTCGACCATATCCGGCCGTTGGGGCACGACTTCTGACGGCCCGTAGCCCTCAGCCGGCGGGCGCGGCGGGCCCCCAGCGCTCGAACCACGGGTCGGGCCACTGCTCGGCGGCGGCCATCGGCGGCCCGTGCGGCCCGGCCCAGAACATCCCGCTCTGCTCGCCGGGCGGCGGGAGCGGCGGGCGGGCGGGTAGCCGCGGGCGGCCCACGCACTCGACCGAGTCGACCCCCGGGCCGCGCAGGGGCCGTGCGAGGTGGGCCGGCATCGACCGACAACGGCCAAGCACAACGGTCGGATCACAGGTCACGGGCAGGTGGAAGTCTCCGCGCCGCAAGCCCTTCTGACGGGAAGTCAGTTCTAGTTATGGTGGGCAATGGCCGTACCGGTACGCAGAGACGAGGACGCTCATGACCCAGGTGACCGAGCACGGTGGAGGCGTCTGGTCCCTGCGGGTGCCCATCCCTGACAATCCACTGGGCCACACCCTGGTCCACGTCCTCGACACCGACCGCGGCCCGGTCCTCGTCGACACCGGCTGGGACGACCCGGCCTCCTGGGACGAACTCACCGGCGGGCTCGGCGCGTTGGGACTGTCCGTCGCGGAGATCCACGGGGTCGTCATCACCCACCACCACCCCGACCACCACGGCCTCTCCGGCCGGGTCCGCGAGGAGTCCGGCGCCTGGATCGCCATGCACGCCGCCGACACCGCGGTCGTCCGCCGCACCCGTGAGGCCGAACCCGGCACCTGGTTCGACTACCTCGCCCGCAAACTCGCCACCGTCGGCGCCCCCGAGGATCACATCGCCCCGCTGCGCGCCGCCCGCGCCGCCGGCCGGATGCGCACCCTGCCCGGGCTGCGCTCGGCCCTCCCCGACCGCGAGATCGTCCCCGGCGAACTCCTCGACCTGGCCGGCCGCCGCCTCCGCGCGATCTGGACCCCCGGCCACACCCCCGGGCACGTCTGCCTCCACCTGGAGGAGGAGCACCCCTCCCGGCTCCCCGGTCACGGCCGGCTCTTCTCCGGCGACCACCTGCTGCCCGGGATCTCCCCGCACATCGGCCTGTACGAAGACCCCGACGAAGCCGCGGAGACCGACCCCCTCGGCGACTACCTGGACTCCCTCGAACGCATCGGCCGCCTCGGCGTCGCCGAAGTCCTCCCCGCCCACCAGTACGCCTTCACCGACGCCGCCGGCCGGGTCCGCGAACTCCTCGACCACCACGAGGAACGCCTCACCGGCCTCCTCGGCCTCCTCGCCACCCCGCTCACCCCGTGGCAGCTCGCCGAGCGCATGGAGTGGAACCGCCCCTGGGAGCAGATCCCCTACGGCTCCCGCAACATCGCCGTGAGCGAGGCCGAGGCCCACCTCCGCCGCCTGGTGAAGCTCGGCCGCGCGGAGCCGGTGGCGGGCACGGACCCGGTCACGTACATCGCGGTCTGAGACCCCGCCTCGCGAGACCCCGCCCCGCCTCAAGCCTTGAACAGGCGGATGAGGGACATGATCAGGACCAGCGGGGAGACCCCGCCGCCGAGCACCATCACCGGGATCGCCACCCACCACAGCCAGTGCTGCCCGCCGTGCTCGTAGGAGTCGTAGCCGTTGTGGACGAAGAGGAACCAGAGGAGGTGGAGGGTCAGTACGGCGATCAGCGCGATCCAGTAGAGGGCGATCCCGGCCGACCACAGCCGGACCCGGCCGGGCCGGACCGTGAGCAGCCGCCTCCGAGAGCCCTGGAGCCCGACCATCGCGGCGATCAGGAGCAGCGTCGCGGGAACGCGCCACCAGTCGTCCATCGCCCACTGGTAGGGGCCTTGCGCCTGGTCGGAGAGCGAGGGGTACTGCGTCGCCCGGCTCAGGAGGTCGACCCCGCCGACGAGGAAGGCCAGCATCGGCACGAGGTAGAACAGCCCGAGGACCGGCCTCCCCAGGCCCGTCGTCAGCGTCCGCACGGCACGTTCCCGCGCGGACGGCACCCCCGTCGAGGAGGCCCGGGCCCGCGGCGTGGCGGCCGGGCCGCGCACGGCGGCGCGGGGCGGGGGCAGAACGGCGGTCGGGGGCGGTGGAGGCAGGACGGTGGTGGGGGCGGTGGCGGGCGTCGCCCCCGCACTCCCACCCGCACCGGAACCTGTACTCCCACCCGTACGGGAACCCGTACTGGAACCCGTACTGGAACCCGTACTCGAACCCTTACCGGTGCCCGCGGGCACCGACCCGGGCCCCGACTCGGGATCCGGCTCCCGCCCCGGCTCCGGCCCCGGCTGCGGCTCCGGCTCGAACTCCGCCTCCGCGTTGAGCAGCTCCTCCGCCTTCTGCGCGATGGCCGCGACCACCGGCGCCGGAAGCCAGCTCCCCGACTCCTCCCGGTGGGCGTCCGCCGTCGCGGCCAGCTCCGCCACCGGCGGCCGCTCGTCCGGCCGCTTGGCGAGGCAGCTCCGTACGACCTCGCCGAACGGCCCCTCGACCCCGTCGAGGTCCGGCTCGTGGTGGACGAGCCGGTACAGCAGCTCCGCCACCGAACCGCCGCCGAACGGCCCGCGCCCGGTCGCCGCGAACGCGAGGACCGCGCCGAGCGAGAACAGGTCCGCCGCGGGCCCGACCGTCCGCCCCTCCGCCTGCTCGGGCGACATGAAACCGGGCGAGCCGACGACGAGGCCCGTCCCCGTCAGGGCCGTCTCGTCCGCGGACCGGGCGATGCCGAAGTCGATGAGCAGCGGCCCCGACGGCGACAGCAGCACGTTCGACGGTTTGACGTCCCGGTGCACGAGCCCGGCCCGGTGCACGCCGTCGAGGGCGTGCGCGAGGCCGGAGAGCAGCCGCCAGAGGGCCGGTTCGGGAAGCGGTCCGTGCGCGAGGACCGCCTCGGAGAGCGCCGGACCCGGCACGTACGCGGTGGCCAGCCAGGGCACCTCCGCGTCCGGGTCGGCGTCGAGGACCGGGACCGTGCCGGCGCCGCGTAACGACTGGGCGGCCCGCACCTCGCGGGCGAAGCGTTTGCGGAAGCCCGGGTCGCCGGCGAGCGCGCCGTGCACCACCTTGAGCGCGACCGTCCGGCCGCCCCGCGAACGGCCGAGGTAGACGCGGCCCATGCCGCCCTCGCCCAGCCGGTAGAGGAGCCGGTAGGGACCGACGCCCCGCGGGTCGCTCTCGGTCAACGCGCGCATTCCGCACCCCCGTGAAGACGCCGTCGTCATGTCACCTGGCGGCGCCAGCATGGCACAGTGATCAGTTCCCCGGCAGCCCGCTCCCGCACCTGGTGTGAGGCGCCTCGCACCCCCGGGGCGGCAGGGATACGGGCCGGTAGAGTGAGCGGGTCGTCATCATGCCCGTACGGGGGGAAGCCGGTGGAAATCCGGCACTGTCCCGCAGCCGTGAACCGCTCCGAACGCAGCGGTAGTCGGAATGCCCCGCCCGGGACGTGACCGCCGGCACCGTCGAGGAATACGGAGCCGGAGCCTGGTGCCCCCGTGGCGTGCCGGTGCCCGGCCGCAGGAGAGGGCCCCATGAACACCGTCCGCCGCGCCGCCGGCGCGCTCGCCGCCGCCGCCGCAGTCGTGCTCGGCACCGCAGCAGCCGTCCCGGCCGCCGCCGCGCCGTCCCCGACCCCCTCGACCGGCACCCTCCCGCCCGGCCTGTACGGCACGAAGGACCCGACGTACGACGGTGTCTGGCGGCAGTCGCTCGCCTTCCTCGCCCAGGGCCGCGCCGGCTACCAGCCCGCCGACCAGGCGGTGAACTGGCTGCTCGGCCAGCAGTGCGACGACGGTTCGTTCGCCTCGTACCGCGCGGACGTGTCGGCGTCCTGTGACGAGAAGACGATGCGGGACACCAACGCCACGGCCGTCGCCGTCGAGGCGCTCCGCGCCGTGCGCCGCCAGTCCGCCGCCCCCGCGGCGATCGACAAGGCCGTCAAGTCCGGCACCGAATGGCTGCGGTCCGTGCAGAACAAGGACGGCGGCTGGGGCTACAGCCCCGGCGGCGCGAGCGACGCCAACTCCACCTCGATCGTGATCGGCGCGCTCGCCGCGATCGGCGTGAAGCCCGTCTCGTTCACCTCCTCCGAGGGCCACTCCCCGTACGACGCGCTCCTCACCTTCGCCCTGCCCTGCTCGTCCAAGGAGGGCGCCGGGGCGTTCGCGTACCAGCCGGACAAGAACGGCAAGCTGCTCGCCAACGCCGACGCCACCGCGGCGGCCACCCTCGCCGGGCTCGGGAAGAGCATCGTCGCCGCGAAGGCCTCCCCCGAGCAGCCGCCGGCCTGCAACGACCTGTCGAAGCCGACCGCCGAGCGGGCCGCCCTGAACGGCGCCTCCTACCTGGCGAAGTCCCTCGCGAAGACCGGCCACCTGATGCTGCCGCCGATGCCGGGCGCCACCGACACCACCGAGCAGCCCGACGTCGGCAACACCGCCGACGCCGTCGTCGCGCTCGCCGCCGCCGGCGCCACGAAGGAGGCCGAACCGGCCCTGACGTGGCTGGAGAAGAACTCCGCCGCGTGGGCGAAGGAGGGCGGCCCCGCCGCGTACGCGCAGCTGATCCTGGCGGCCCGCGCGACGGACACCGACCCGCGCGAGTTCGGCACGGTGGACCTGGTCGAGCAGCTCAACGCCACCGGCCCGGCGCCCAAGGCCCCGGACACCTCGACCTCCTCCACCAGCGACGACGAGGGCCGCGGCTTCGACGTCTGGTGGATCATCGGCATCGGCACGGTCGTCGGCGTCGGCATCGGCTTCCTCGTGAGCGGCCGCAAGAAGTGAGCCGGATGCCGCGCGAAGCGAGCCGTACGCCACGCGAAGCGAGCCGGATGCGGGCGAAGGCCGCGGGGGCCACGGCCGGGGCGCTCCTCACCCTGACCGCCGTGGCGGCGGCTCCGGCGCAGGCGGCCGGCTACCGGTACTGGTCGTTCTGGGAGAAAGCCGGCGGAAAGCCCTGGGCATACGCCACGGAGGGCCCGGCGACCGCGCGGCCCGCCGACGGCGACGCCCTCGGCTTCCGCTTCGCGATCAGCAACGGCACGGACGACATGTCCCGGCCCACCGTGGCCCCCGACTTCGCGGGGATCTGCGGGGGCGTGGAGAAGAAGGACGGTACGAAGCGGATCGCGGTCGTCGTCGACTTCGGCGGCCCCACGGACGCGCCGCCCGGGGAGACCCCGCCGCAGAAGCCGGTCAAGGTCGGCTGTGCGGAGGTCCGCGAGGACGCGACGGGCGCGGAGGCGCTGGCCGCGGTGGCGAAGCCGCTGCGGTACGACAGCGCGGCGATGCTGTGCGGGATCGCCGGGTATCCGGCGAAGGGCTGCGGCGAGCAGGTCGCGGAGAAGCCGACGGCGTCGGCCGCTCCGGAGGCCGCCGCACAGGAGTCCCACGGGAGCGGCGGCCCGTCGTTCGGCGTGCTCGCGGGCGGCGCGGCGGTCCTGGCCCTGGGCGGGGCGGCGATCTGGAAGGCCCGCCGGCGCGGATGAGTACGGCCCGGAGCGTGTTCACGGCATCGGCCCGGAGCGTGATCACGGCCCCCGAGGCGAGCCGGGCCAACGCCCTGCACGCGGGCGCGTGGTGGCTGTGGGCGCTCGGCCTGGCCGTCGCCGCCTCCCGGACGACGAACCCGCTGCTGCTCGGACTCCTGGTCGGGGTGGCGGGTTATGTGGTGGCGGCGCGGCGCACGGACGCGCCCTGGGCCCGTTCGTACGGCGCGTTCGTGAAGCTGGGCCTGTTCGTCGTGGCCCTGCGGGTCGTCTTCTCCCTGCTCCTCGGCTCCCCGATCCCCGGTGAGCACGAGCTGTTCGTCCTCCCCGAGGTGCCGCTGCCGGACTGGGCGCAGGGGGTACGGATCGGGGGGCGGGTGACGGCCGAGCAGCTGGTGTTCGCGCTGTACGACGGGGCGAAGCTGGCGACCCTGCTGATCTGCGTGGGCGCGGCGAACGCGCTGGCCAACCCGGCGCGGCTGCTGAAGTCGCTGCCGGGGGCGCTGTACGAGGCCGGGGTCGCCGTCGTCGTGGCGATGACCTTCGCGCCGAACATGGTCGCCGACGTGGTCCGGCTGCGGACCGCCCGCCGACTGCGCGGCCGGCCCACGGGCGGGGTGCGGGCGGTGCTCCAGATCGGCCTGCCGGTCCTGGAGGGGGCGCTGGAACGGTCGATCGCGGTGGCGGCGTCGATGGACGCACGGGGCTACGGCCGGACCGCGCAGGTCCCGGCGGCGGTGCGCCGCACCACGAACGTCCTGACGCTGGGAGGCCTCCTCGGCGTCTGCGCCGGCTCGTACGGACTCCTGGCGGCGGAGGGCGCCGGCTACGGGCTTCCGCTGCTGGGCGCGGGGCTGCTCGCCGCGATGGCGGGGCTCCGGCTCGGCGGCCGCAGGACGGTCCGTACGCGCTACCGTCCCGACCGCTGGGGGGCGCGGGCCTGGCTGGTCGCGGGCTCCGGGGTGGCGGTCGCGGTCCTGATGATCTGGGCGAACGCGTACGCCCCGGAGGCGCTGCACCCCGGGGTGGTCCCCCTGGAGGCGCCGGAGCTGCCGGTGTGGCCGGCGGCTTCGGTCCTGGTGGGACTGGTCCCGGCGTTCGTGGCGCCGAAACCCAAGGAGTTCGTGTGATCCGCTTCGAGAACGTCTCCGTGCGCTACGAGGAGGACGCCGAGCCGACCCTGCGGAGCGTGAACCTCACGATCCCGGAGGGCGAGCTGGTCCTGCTCGTGGGCCCGTCGGGCGTGGGCAAGTCGACCCTGCTCGGTGCGGTGTCGGGCCTGGTCCCCCACTTCACGGGCGGCACCCTGACGGGGCGGGTGACGGTCGACGGCCGCGACACCCGCACGCATCCGCCGCGGGAGCTGGCGGACGTGGTGGGGACGGTGGGGCAGGATCCGTCCGCGCACTTCGTCACGGACACGGTGGAGGACGAGCTCGCGTACGGCATGGAGTCCCTGGGCCTCGCGCCCGCCGTGATGCGCCGCCGCGTGGAGGAGACGCTGGACCTCCTGGGCCTGGCCGACCTCCGTGACCGCCCCATCGCGACGCTCTCCGGCGGCCAGCGCCAGCGGGTCGCGATCGGCTCGGTCCTCACCCCGCACCCCAGGGTCCTCGTCCTCGACGAACCGACCTCCGCGCTCGACCCGTCGGCGGCGGAGGAGGTCCTGGCGGTCCTGCAGCGCCTGGTCCACGACCTCGGCACGACGGTCCTCCTGGCGGAGCACCGCCTGGAACGAGTGGTCCAGTACGCGGACCAGGTCCTCCTCCTGCCGGACGCGGTCATGGGACCACCGGCCGAGATCATGTCGCTCTCACCGGTGCACCCACCGGTGGTGGCCCTGGGCCGCCTGGCGGGCTGGGCCCCCCTGGCCCTCACGGTGCGGGACGCGCGGCGGAGGGCCGCGCCGCTGAAGGCGAGGCTGGAGGGCCGCGCACCGGCGGCCCCTGCGGGGCCTTCCCGTAACCGGGGGGCCGATTCAGCCCCGTCGGCGTTTGCGGCGCGGGGGTTCGGGGGCGGAGCCCCCGGGTCCGGGACCTCGGCCACGGCTGCGCCTCGGGGTCCGGGGCAGGGCCCCGGTTTCGGGAACGGGCGGGGTGGGGGCTTCTCCCTGTTCCGACGGCGCCGCACCGAACCGCCCACCCCCACCACCCCCCTCCTCCACACCGAAGCCCTCGGCGTCCGCCGCGCCCGCGTGGAAGCCCTCCGCCGCGTCGACCTCCGCGTCGCCCCCGGCGAGACCGTCGCCCTCATGGGGCGCAACGGCGCCGGGAAGTCCACCCTGCTCTCCACCCTCGTGGGCATGATCGAGCCGACCACCGGCACGGTCCGGGTCGCGGGGCGGGCCCCGCACAGCACCCCGCCCCGCGAGCTGATCCGCCAGGTCGGCCTGGTTCCGCAGGAGCCGAGGGACCTCCTGTACGCGGAGACCGTCGCCGCCGAGTGCGCGGCGGCCGACGCTGACGCGGGCGCGACGCCGGGGACCTGCCGGGCCCTGGTGGAGGAGCTGCTGCCGGGCGTCGCGGACGCCACGCACCCCCGCGACCTGTCCGAGGGCCAGCGGCTCGCGCTCGCGCTGGCCGTGGTCCTGACCGGCCGCCCCCCGCTGCTCCTGCTCGACGAGCCGACCCGCGGCCTGGACTACGCGGCGAAGGCCCGTCTGGTCGCCCATCTGCGGACCCTCGCGGCGGACGGCCACGCGATCGTGCTGGCGACGCACGACGTGGAGCTGGCGGCCGATCTTGCGCACCGGGTGGTGATCATCGCGGACGGCGAGGTGGTGGCGGACGGCCCGACGGCCGAGGTCGTCGTGTCCTCGCCCGCCTTCTCGCCGCAGGTGGCGAAGATCCTGGCCCCGCAGCCGTGGCTCACGGTCGAACAGGTGGAGGCAGCACTGTGAGCCCCCGCACCACCCGCACCACCCGCCCCATCCGCCTCGGCCCCCGCTCGGTGGCCGCGCTCGTCCTCGTCTCCCTGGTCGGCCTGATCGGCATCGGCTGGCCGCTCTTCGCCGACCGGACGGCCGCGGTCACGAACCACGCGGCCGACGCGCCGTGGCTGTTCGCCCTGCTCCTCCCCCTTCTCCTCGCGGTCGTCGTGGCGACGATCGCGGACTGCGGGATGGACGCGAAGGCCGTGGCGATGCTGGGCGTGCTCGCCGCGGTGGGCGCGGCCCTGCGCCCACTGGGGGCGGGGACGGCGGGTCTGGAGCCGATGTTCTTCCTGATGGTGCTGAGCGGCCGGGTCCTCGGGCCGGGCTTCGGCTTCGTCCTGGGCGCGGTGACGATGTTCGCGTCGGCGCTGCTCACGGGCGGTGTCGGTCCGTGGATGCCGACGCAGATGCTGGCGATGGGCTGGTTCGCGATGGGCGCGGGGCTGCTGCCGGGCGCCGACCGCCGGCTGCGGGGGCGGGCCGAGCTGCTGATGCTGTCCGCGTACGGATGCGTGGCGGCGTTCGCGTACGGCACGGTCACCAATCTCTACGGGTGGGTGACGGTCGGCGGCATCGGCCAGGCGATCTCCTTCGTGCCCGGGGATCCGCTCCACGAGAACCTGGTCCGTTTCCTCGCCTATGTCCTGGCCACCTCCCTCGGCTGGGACCTCGGCCGCGCCGTGCTCACCGTCGTCCTGACCCTCACCGTCGGGGGGACGCTTCTGCGGGCGCTGCGGCGGGCCACGCGGCGGGCGAACTTCGAGGCCCAGGTCACATTCGAGGCCCCGGAAGGGGGCTCTCCGAGTGAGCCGCCCCATAGGACCTACGTCACGTACGAGGCGAAATAGTAGATCGACGTACCCGGCCAAATCGCCCCACACCCCCGCATGACCTGCGGAAACACCGCACAGCCACCCACCGTCGAAGGCCCCCCGGGTCCGAACCTCCCTCGTACAGGGGGTCATTGCATCGGCGTTCCGGCCCTGCTTCTCTGGTGGACGTCGCCAGGCAGCCGGTGCTCATCGCAGCGCCACGGACGGCCGGTTCCCCCAGTTCCCGGGTCTCCCGGGCTCTGGTTCCGGCATGCCGAAATCGCCCGGCGCGACCCTTGTCCCCGACGTTAGGTATGACGTTTTGTTCCGCTCGATCGCCACTCGTGTCAACGCCCGCAAGAAGACCTTCGCTGTTTCCGCCGCTGTGCTCGTCGGCACGTCGGCCGCGGTGCTGGGCACGACGGGTACGGCCTCGGCCGCCTCGGAGCAGGAGATCGCCCGCCAGATCGTCCCGCCGGCGCAGTTCGCGTCCTTCAGCAAGATCGTCGAGCACGAGTCCGGCTGGAACCACACCGCCACCAACTCGTCCTCGGGTGCCTACGGCCTGGTCCAGGCTCTGCCGGGCTCCAAGATGGCCTCGGCCGGTTCCGACTGGAAGACGAACCCGGCCACCCAGATCAAGTGGGGCCTCAAGTACATGAACGAGCGCTACGGCTCCCCGAACGCCGCCTGGGCGTTCTGGCAGGCCAACGGCTGGTACTAAGAAGCACCTGCCGCAACGCGCATCCGCAAGGCCCCGCCCTCCGCACGGAGGGGCGGGGCCTGCGGCGTTTTCCGCGTCCATAGATTTAGTAGACCGGTCGTCTAGTGTCGTCTAGTGTTCCCGGCATCGGCGGACCGGACAGGACCGTCCCGCCGCGACACCGGAGGTGGCCCATGCCCGCACACCCCACCACCCTCCCGCCCGGCCGCTTCGGCGAGCTCGTCGGGATCAGGCTCCCCGTCGTCCAGGGCCCCTTCGGCGGGGGCCTCTCCTCGGTCGAGCTGGCCGCGGCCGTCTCCGAGGGCGGCGGCCTCGGCTCGTACGGGGCGCACATCCACACCCCGGAGGAGATCACCGCCCTCGTGGCCAAGCTGCGCGCCGCGACCGGCCGCCCCTTCGCCGTGAACCTCTGGGTGCCGCAGGAGGGCGAGGCCGAGGCCCGCCAGGCCCCGGCGTCCGCGCTCGCCGAGCACATCGAGCGCCTGCGCCCGTACTACGAGGAGCTGGGGGTACGTGCCCCGAGCGCCGAGGACGTCCGGGCGTGGCCCGACTTCGACGCCCAGCTGGACGCCCTGATCGCGGCCGCCCCGCCGGTGATCAGCCTGGTCATGGGCCTGCCGCCGCGCCGTCTGGTCACGGAGGCCGGTCGGCGCGGGATCGTCGTCGTCGGCACGGCGACGACGGTCGAGGAGGCGGTGGCCCTGGAGGCGGCCGGGGTCGACGCGATCGTGGCCTCGGGCAGTGACGCGGGCGGCCACCGGGGCGCCTTCCTCCGTCCCGTACGGGAGTCCCTGGTCGGCACCTTCTCGCTGATCCCGCAGGTGGCGGACGCGGTGTCGGTCCCGGTGGTCGCGGCGGGCGGGATCGCGGACGGGCGGGGGGTCGCCGCCGCGCTCGCGCTCGGGGCGGACGCCGTCCAGGTCGGGACCGGCTTCCTGGCCGCGCGCGAGTCGGGGGCGAGCGAGGCGCACCGGCGGATCCTCGGCACCCCTCAGGCCCGGACGACGGTCCTCACCCGTCTCTTCTCGGGGCGCACGGCGCGGGGCATCCCGAACGGCTTCGTCCGGGACATGGCCGCCCACGAGGAACGCGTACCGCCGTATCCCGTGCAGAACGCGCTGATGGGTCCGGTGCGGCGGGCCGCGGCGGAGCAGGGCCGGCCCGAGTACGTGAACCTCTGGGCCGGCCAGGCGGCGGCCCTGGCGCAGGAGGCGCCGAGGGCCGCCGCGTACCTCTCCGCCCTCGTGGCGGGAGCGGTCAGAGCCGCTGGATGATCGTCCCGGTCGCGAGCGCCCCGCCCGCGCACATCGTGATGAGCGCGAACTCCTTGTCGGTGCGCTCCAGTTCGTGCAGGGCGGTGGCGATGAGCCGGGCGCCGGTGGCGCCGACGGGGTGACCGAGGGCGATGGCGCCGCCGTTGACGTTGACCTTCTCCAGGTCCTGGTCGAAGACCTGCGCCCAGCTCAGCACCACCGACGCGAAGGCCTCGTTGATCTCGACGAGGTCGATGTCCTTGAGCGACATCCCGGCCTTCCCGAGCACCGCCCGCGTCGCGTCGACCGGTCCGTCGAGGTGGAAGTGCGGGTCGGCGCCGACGAGGGCCTGGGCGACGATCCGGGCGCGCGGGCGGAGCTTGAGGGCGCGGGCCATGCGCTTGGAGGCCCACATGAGGGCGGCGGCGCCGTCGGAGATCTGCGAGGAGTTCCCGGCGGTGTGGACCGCGGTGGGCATGACGGGCTTGAGGCGCGCCAGGCCCTCCATGGTGGTGTCGCGCAGGCCCTCGTCGCGGTCCACGAGCCGCCACATGCCCTGCCCTGCGGCCTGTTCGGCCTCGGTGGTGGGGACCTGGACGGCGAAGGTCTCGCGCTTGAAGCGCTCCTCGGACCAGGCGATCGCGGCCCGTTCCTGGGAGAGCAGGCCGAGGGAGTCGACGCGCTCGCGGGTGAGTCCGCGGCGGCGGGCGATGCGCTCGGCGGCCTCGAACTGGTTGGGCAGGTCGACGTTCCACTCGTCGGGGAACGGCTTGCCCGGGCCGTGCTTGGACCCGGAGCCGAGCGGGACGCGGGACATCGCCTCGACGCCGCAGGAGATCCCGATGTCGATGACGCCGGCCGCGACCATGTTGGCGACCATGTGGCTGGCCTGCTGCGAGGAGCCGCACTGACAGTCGACGGTGGTGGCGGCCGTCTCGTAGGGCAGGCCCATGGTGAGCCAGGCGGTGCGCGCCGGGTTCATGGACTGCTCGCCGGCGTGGGTGACCGTACCGCCGACGATCTGCTCGACGCAGTCGGCGTGGATGCCGGTGCGGCCGAGGAGTTCGCGGTAGGTCTCGCCCAGGAGGTAGGCGGGGTGGAGGTTGGCGAGCGCGCCTCCGCGCTTGCCGATGGGGGTGCGTACGGCTTCGACGATGACGGGTTCCGCGGCCATGAGCTCGTCCTCTCCTCGACCGGACGGGGTGTCCCGGCACCCCGGTCGGTCGGCGTCACGGGGGAACTAGTACGCGTTCTAGTTCTGAGTGCAGTCTTATGACTGCTACCGCCGGTACGCAAGGGTCCGGGAAGCAACAGTTCCCGCTCCGCCCCTTGCTACTTGTAGAACTCGTTACTAACTTTCCCGGCAACTTCTGATGGTCCATCAGATATGGAGAGTGTTGCCGATGGCCTGCCCGCATCTCCCCGGAGGACAGCTCCCCGAAGGGCTCCCGGAAGGGCTCCCCGAAGGGTTCGACGCCACCGACCCCGATCTGCTCCGCGACCGCGTCCCCTTCCCGGAGTTCGCCCGGCTGCGGCAGACCGCGCCCGTGTGGTGGTGCCCCCAGCCGGCCGGCGTCACCGGCTTCGCGGACGGCGGGTACTGGGCGGTCACGCGCCACGCGGACGTCAAGTACGTCTCCACCCACCCCGAACTGTTCTCCTCGAACGAGAACACCGCCGTCATCCGCTTCAACGAGCACATCACCCGGGACCAGATCGAGGTCCAGAAGCTGATCATGCTCAACATGGACCCGCCCGAGCACACCCGGGTCCGCCAGATCGTCCAGCGCGGCTTCACCCCGCGCGCGATCCGGAACCTGGAGACCGCCCTGCGCGAGCGCGCGCACGCCATCGTGGACGAGGCCCGGCAGGGCACCGACGCCGACGGCACCTTCGACTTCGTCACCCGGGTCGCCGTCGAACTCCCCCTCCAGGCCATCGCCGAACTCATCGGCGTCCCCCAGGAGGACCGCTCCCGGATCTTCGACTGGTCGAACAAGATGGTCGCGTACGACGACCCCGAGTACGCCATCACCGAGGAGATCGGCGCCGAGGCCGCCATGGAACTCATCGGCTACTCGATGAACATGGCCGCCGCCCGCAAGGAGTGCCCCGCCCAGGACATCGTGTCGCAGCTCGTCGCCGCCGAGGGCCAGGGCAACCTCTCCTCCGACGAGTTCGGCTTCTTCGTCCTCCTCCTCGCCGTCGCCGGCAACGAGACCACCCGCAACGCCATCAGCCACGGCATGCACGCCTTCCTCACCCACCCCGAGCAGTGGGAACTCTTCAAGCGCGAACGGCCCGCGACCGCCGCCGAGGAGATCGTCCGCTGGGCGACCCCCGTCGTCTCCTTCCAGCGGACCGCGACCCAGGACACCGAACTCGGCGGGCAGAAGATCCGCAAGGGCGACCGGGTCGGCCTCTTCTACTCCTCCGCCAACAACGACCCCGAGGTCTTCACCGACCCCGAACGCTTCGACATCACCCGCGACCCCAACCCCCACCTCGGCTTCGGCGGCGGCGGACCCCACTTCTGCCTCGGCAAGTCCCTCGCCATCAAGGAGATCGAACTGATCTTCAACGCGATCGCCGACGCCCTGCCCGACCTCACCCTCGCCGGCGAACCACGGCGCCTGCGGGCGGCCTGGCTGAACGGGGTGAAGGAACTCAGGGTCAGGACCTCGGCCTGAGCCGTACGCACGGAACCGGAATGTGGTCTGCCGCGTCCGACCCGACATGCGGGGGACACAGAGAAACATCCTGACCATCATCATCGCGCTGCTGGCGCTCCAGCTCGGCTCGCTCGTCGCACCGGCCTACGCCTGCGGCTGCGGCGCGATGATCCCGGACAAGTCCCAGCGGATCGGCGTCGACCGCGAGGAGTCGGCCGTCCGCTGGGACGGCCGCACCGAGACCGTCGTCATGCGCTTCAACGTCCACGGGAACGCCCGGCGGGCCGCCTGGATCATGCCGGTGCCGGACCGCGCCGACGTCACCCTCGGCGACCCGGCGCTCTTCGACGAGCTCGACCGGCTCACCGAGCCCGAGCAGCGCGACCGCCACTACTTCTGGCCGCGCGAGGGCGACTGGCCCTTCGACTCCACGTACGGCGACGGAGCCGCCGCCGCCCCGCCCGGCGCGGGCTCCGGCGTCGGCGTCGTCGGCCGCGAACGGCTCGGCCCCTTCGACGTCGCCCGGCTCACCGCCACCGACCCCGAGGCCCTCGGCGACTGGCTGCGCACCAACGGCTTCGAGCTGCCCCAACGGCTCACGGACGCGCTCCAGCCGTACGTCGAGCGGAAGTGGGAGTACGTCGCCGTCCGCCTGGCCCCGCAGGAGCAGGGCGCGACGCTGTCCGGCGAACTGACCCCGCTGCGGATCCGCTTCGCCTCCCCCGAACTCGTCTACCCCATGCGGCTCTCCCGCCTCGCCCGGACCCCGCAGACCCTCGGCCTGTACATCCTCGCCGAGCACCGGATGGAGCCCCGCTCCCCGATCGGCGGCGACCGCCCCGAGGTGACGTTCGCGGGCCGGATCGAGCGCCCCGAGCACGCGGTGGCGGGCCTTGCGGGCGGCGCGCCGGTCCATCTGACGGTCCTGGAGCAGAGGTTCCCGGACCCGGCGCGCATCGACGACGACCACCACCTGCGGACGGTCGCCGACACCCCGTACCGCGAGGTCGAGTACACGGACCGGCTGCTCACGGTCGGCGGCGGCATCCCGGTCTGGCTGCTGACGGTCGGCGCCGGACTTCTGGTCGCGGCACTGGCGCTCGTACGGGTGGCAAGGCGCCGCTCGCACGGGAACGCGGGTGTACGTTCGGCTCCATGACGAACTCTCAGTGGACGGAAGTCGACACCTACTTCGCCGAGACGATCGCTCCCGCCGACGAGGCACTGACCGCCGCGCTCGCCCACTCCACGGCCGCCGGCCTGCCGGAGATCGCCGTCGCGCCCAACCAGGGCAAGCTGCTCCACCTGCTCGCCCAGATGCAGGGCGCGCGGAACATCCTGGAGATCGGCACCCTCGGCGGCTACAGCACGATCTGGCTGGCCCGCGCGCTGCCCGCCGACGGCCGGCTGATCACCCTGGAGTACGAGCCGGCCCACGCGGACGTCGCCCGCGCCAACATCGCCCGCGCCGGCCTCGACAAGCTCGTCGAGGTCCGCACCGGCGCCGCCCTGGACACCCTGCCCCGGCTGGAGGCGGAAGGCGCGGGCCCCTTCGACCTGGTCTTCATCGACGCCGACAAGGTGAACAACCCGCACTACGTGGCGTGGGCCCTGAAGCTCTCCCGTCCCGGCACGGTGATCATCGTCGACAACGTGGTGCGCAGCGGCCGGGTCGCGACCCCGCACCCGGACGACGCGGCGATCACCGGCACGCGCGAGATGTTCGACCTGATCGCCGCCGAACCCCGCCTGGACGCGACCGCCATCCAGACCGTCGGCACGAAGGGCTACGACGGCCTGCTGCTCGCCCGCGTCACCGAATGACCTACTTCCACTCGTACAGCGTTCCGGACACCTTCCCGCTCTCCTCGGCGTCGAACTCGAAGATCGCGCAGAGGCCGTTGAGCCGGCTGAACTCGGCGGCGGCGGTCTCGTAGAAGAGCGCGCCCCGCCAGTTCACCCCGCCGGACTCGTTGAAGCGGCCTACACCGGTGCCGTGCCAGGTGATCGTCTCTCCGGCCTGGGTCATGCTGATGCCCTGGCCCTCGCCGAAGAGAGTGCCGTCGGGCCGGAGGACCGACTCGTACGTCCCCATGTCCTTGACGGCCACGCCGAGCAGCGTGCCCGTGCCCGTGAACGAGGACTCCGTGACCACGTGACCGCCGTCCGCGGACAGCACGCGCAGCCCCGTCCTCTCTCCGGAAACCGTTCCCAGCTGCTCACCGAGCATGGTGGGACTCCTCTCGCACGAATCCCCCTGATTCCGGACTACGCCCACCGAAGGGGATCGTCAAACGGGAGCGCTGGACCGCCAGCCGGCGAACAGCGGCAGCTCGCCCTCGCCGTCGAGCACCACCACCCCGAAGGGCCGGTCGAAGGCGATCCGCTCCACCACCTGGTGCCGGGGCGGGGCCGCGCCGCGGGTCATCGTGACCTGGGTGACGGCGGCGGCCTCGATCCCCTCCTCGGCGACCTCGACCATCGCCGACTGGACCACCTTGGCGATGTACAGGTCGGCGTCGGAGATGCCCGAGAAGTCGGCCCCGGGCCGCAGGGCACGACGGACGCCGAGCGCCGCGAGGTGCTCCCGTGCGTCGACCGTCGTACGGAGCGTGAACCGCGGCAGGCTGAGGTCGGCCGACTCGGCGGCGAGCGGCCGCCGCGCCGCGGGCCCGGCCCAGGCGGCGGGCAGCACGTCGGCGGGCCCGTCCCCCTCGGCCCCGAGCACGAACCGCACGCGCGTCCCCTGCTCACAGGGCAGCTCGACGACGCAGACCCCGTCCACGTACCAGACCCACCCGGCCGGGATCCGCTTCCGCATGGTGGGCACGGGCCGGGTGTCGCCGTAGCCGTCGGTGAAGGGCAGGTCGCGGGTGAGGTGCCCCGCAAAGGCGGACAGCCAGGAGGCGCGCAGGGCAAGGGCGTTGAGCAGCACCAGGTCCTCGGAGCCGTCGAGTGCGAGCGGCAGCCGCGTGATCCGCCCGCGGGTGGCGCCCCGTACCCAACCGTCCAGCTCCTCCTGGAGGTCGGGAAGCTCCCCCGGCGACATGTCGTCCGTGGCCCCGAAGTACTCGTCGGGCAGCGCGAACCAGACCGCCCAGGGCAACACCCCGAACCGCACCCCGGGCACCCCCCGCCGGAACGCGTCCAGGACCGGCAGCGCGCTCCACACCCCGGTGGCCACGCCGACCCCGTCGATCCCCGCGACCCGCCGCCCGACCAGGGTCACGGCCGCCCCGGCCCCCTCCCCCTCGACCCCGAGCAGCCCCCGCAACTCCTCCCCGGTCCGCCCCCGAGCCCCGGCCGCCACCACCCCGAGCGCCAGCCACAACCCCACGGGCGACACGACGAAGTCCCCGTCCCCGAGCCGCGCCAGCCAACGCGCGGCCAGCGTCCGTATCGCATCCGCTTCGGGGGTGTCGGAGCCGTGGGTCATATCCTGCCTTTCATGAGCATCGTGAAGATCAACGTCCTGACCGTGCCGGCCGAGCAGCGGGAGGTGCTGGAGCAGCGGTTCGCCTCTCGGGCCGGGGCCGTGGAGGGGTCCGACGGGTTCGAGTGGTTCGAGCTGCTGCGCCCGGTGGAGGGCACCGACCAGTACCTGGTGTACACCCGCTGGCGCAGCGAGGAGGACTTCCAGAACTGGATGAACGGTTCCATGAAGGCCGCCCACCAGGGCGGTGGCGAGGGTGGCGAGCGGCCGAAGCCCGCCGCGTCCGGCTCCACCCTGTGGTCCTTCGAGGTCGTCCAGCAGGCCTCGCCCAAGTAATTCAGCGGCAGGCCTGGTCGTGCGGGCCACAGAATGGCCCGCATGACCTGGACTTTCTCTCCCGAGCGCGTCGACACCCCGGACGCGGCCTCGCTGCGGCGCGACTACTACGACGACGTCGCCAGCCGCTACTGGAAGCGGCCCGCGACCGAGGCCGAGCTGGACGAGGGCCTGACGAACGACGGGGTCGAGAAGCTGACGCCGCCGACCGGGCAGTTCCTCGTGGCCCGGTTCGAGGGGAAGCCGGCCGGCTGCGGCGGCGTCCTGATGCTGGACGACGAACGCGCCGAGCTGACCCGGGTGTTCCTGCGGCACGCCTACCGCGGCGCGGGCGGCGCGGGCGGCCTGCTGCGCCGCCTGGAGGAGGAGGCGCGGGCCCTCGGCGCGCGCCGGATGGTCCTCAACACCCGCCTGGACCTGGTCGAGGCGCGCGCCCTGTACACCCGGCACGGGTACGTGGAGATCCCCGCGTACTGCACCGGGCCGTACATGGACATCTGGTACGGCAAGGAGCTCTGAGCCCCTCCGGGTTCAGGCGCGGTGGTCGCGGGGCGGTTCCGGTGTGTCGGGCCGCTCCCCGTCCGGGCCGCACAGTTCGGCCGTCAGCTCCTCCACCAGCTGGACGAGGTCGGTGGGCCGTTCGGGCCCCCACCAGTCGCCGAGGAGTTCGGCGAGCGACTCCTCCCGGGCCTCGGCCAGTACCCTCGCCGCCCGTACCCCCTCCTCGGTGAGGGTCAGCTGGACGCCCTCCCGGGCCACCAGGCTCCGCTCCTCCACCTGCCGGGACGCCTCCGTGATCACCCGCAGCGGTACGGGGGTGGTCTCGGCCAGCCGGGCGGGTTCGACGGTCCCGTGGCGGCGGATGCGCAGCAGCAGCCAGCTCGCGGCCAGCAGCAGGTCGAGCCCGGCGCGGTCGGTGATCTTCACGTAGATCGCCCTGCGGCCCTCCGGGGACCCGAGGACGTTCAGGGCGCGGGCGCACTCGTCGTACGAGGAGCGCTCGACCGGGTGGGCGGCGAGCGTCCGGCTGGTGTCGGGCGCCGCCACCGAGGCCCGCAGCGTGTCCTCCTTCAGGAACCAGGCGATGACGAAGGCGACGAGGACGACCGGCGCCGCGTACAGGAAGACGTCCGTGATGGACGTGGCGTACGCGTGCAGGACGGAGGGCCGCAGCTCGGGCGGGAGCTGGGCGATGGCGCGCGGGTCGGCGGCGACCCCGCCGGCGCCGGTGCCGGGCGGGAGCTCCGTACCCGCGCTCGCGAAGACCTCGTCGAGGGTGCTCGTCAGCCGGTTGGTGAAGATCGTGCCGAAGACGGCGACCCCGAAGGAGGCGCCGATGGAGCGGAAGAAGGTCGCTCCGGAGGTGGCGACGCCGAGGTCCTCGTGCGAGACGGCGTTCTGCACGACAAGCACGAGGACCTGCATGACGAGGCCGAGCCCGGCGCCGAAGACGAAGAAGCGGACGCTCATCGACCAGGTCGAGCTGGTCTCCGTCAGCCCGTGGAGGAGGAGCAGGCCGACCCCGGTGAGGGCGGTCCCGGCGAGGGGGAAGACCTTCCAGCGGCCGGTGCGCGAGACGATCTGGCCGGCGCCGGTCGAGGCGATGAAGATGCCGAGGACCATCGGCAGCATGTGGACGCCGGACATGGTCGGGGTGACGCCTTGGACCACTTGGAGGAAGGCCGGCAGGTAGGTCATCGCGCCGAACATGGCGAAGCCGACGACGAAGCTGATCACCGAGACAAGGCTGAAGGTCCGGATCCGGAACAGCTTGAGCGGCAGCACGGGTTCGGCGGCCCGCCGCTCGACGTACACGAACCAGACGAGGAGTACGGCTCCGAGGACGGCGAGCCCGATGATCTGCGCCGAGCCCCATGCCCAGGTGGAGCCGCCGAGCGAGGTCACCAGGACCAGGCAGGTGGCGACCGAGGCGATGAGGAACGTACCCAGGTAGTCGATCGTGTGCCGGGTGGAGCGGACCGGGATGTGCAGGACGGCGGCGATGACGAAGAGGGCGACGATCCCGATGGGGAGGTTGATGTAGAAGACCCAGCGCCAGGAGAGGTGCTGGGTGAAGATTCCGCCGAGCAGGGGGCCGAGGACGCTGGTGCCGCCGAAGACGGCGCCGAAGAGGCCCTGGTACCTGCCGCGCTCCCGGGGCGGGACGAGGTCGCCGACGATCGCCATGGCCAGGACGATGAGACCGCCGCCGCCGAGGCCCTGGATCGCGCGGAAGGCGATGAGCTGCGGCATGTTCTGGGCGATGCCGCAGAGGGCGGAGCCGACGAGGAAGACGACGATGGCGCCCTGGAAGAGCTTCTTGCGCCCGTACTGGTCGCCGAGCTTGCCCCAGAGGGGGGTTCCGGCCGTGGACGCGAGCAGGTAGGCCGTGACCACCCAGGAGAGGTGTTCCATGCCGCCGAGCTCGCTGACGATGGTCGGCAGGGCGGTGGAGACGATCGTCTGGTCGAGGGCGGCGAGCAGCATGCCGAGCAGCAGCGCGCCGATCGCGACGAGGACGGTGCGTCGGCTCTGACCCTCACCCGGCACGGGGGCGTCGGCTTCGCCGAGCTGGGACGGGCGCGCGTCCTGAGCCATGGGATCTCCGTCTCCGTCTCCGTGTCGCGGTGGGCCCCTCCATCCTGATCGGAATGTCCCGTTATGGCCTGCGGAAGGGCACGGCCGTTCGCCCGCCGTACAGGTGCGGCCTGCATAATCGCTCGCAGTGGTATCGGGGAGGGGACCCATCATGACCGGACACGTCTGTCCTGAATGCGGTGTACACAGACCTGGCTGCGCCTGCGCCCGGGCGGCGGAAATGGCGGCGGCCGAGGACTTCGACCCGCTGCGGATCAGGCCGTACGTGACCCTGGACGCCTCGGAGGGACCGGCAGGGCGGTACGAGGCGTACGAGGCGGGGACGGGGGCTGACGCGGGGGGCGTGGGTCCGGGGGGCCTCGGCGTGACGGGAGTCGGTCCCGCGGGCGCCGGTTCGGCGGGAGTCGGTCCGGGGGGCGTCGGTTCGGCGGGCGTCGGTCCGGGGGAAATCCTTGCTGCGGATGGCGCTGTGGCAGGGCCGGACGCCCAGCAGACCTCACTCCTGCCGGCGTACGCGACGGAGGACGCGGCAACCGCGCACGTACCGGCGTACGCGACGGAGGACCCGCCGACCGCACACATACCGGCCTACTCCACCGAGGACCCGCCGACCGCCCAGCTTGCGGCGATCCGCCCGGAGAGCGCCCTCACGGCACCGATACCGGCCACGTACGCGGGCGGCCCGGAGTCCGAGGCGTACCCGGCGGCGGCCTATCCCGGCGCACACCCGGGCGGCCCGAGCCCGGAGACCTACCCCGGCGGCTCCGGCCCCGACGCGTACCCCGCCGACCCCACGGGTGACCCCTCCGAGACCATGCCGCTGCTGTTGCGCGGTGTCGGCGAGGTACCGCCCGCGCACGAGCGGGCACGGGGGCGGGGGCGCAAGCGCGGCGTCGTGGTCGCGGCGGTGGCCGCCGTCGCCGTGGCGGGCACCGCGGCCCTGGCGGCAGCCGTCCTCGGCGGAGCGGACGAGACCGACGACCGGGCGGCCGTGCCCGACGTGACCACGAGCGCCTCCCTGAACGTCGCCGTGTCGGAGGCCCCGTCCCCGTCCTCGGAGACGCCGGAGCCGACCACGTCCTCCCCGACGCCGCACCGGACGTCCGCGTCGCCGTCGCCGACCCCTTCCCCGAGCCGTACCACCGCGAGCGCGTCGGCGGCCCCTCCGGCCGCCACGCACTCCGCGGCTCCGCCGACCAAGGCGCCGACGACGGCCACGCCGTCCTCGCAGCCGCCCCGGGCGACCGAGGACGCGGCGGCCACGCTGAGCCTCGGTTCCTCGGGCGACGAGGTCGTCGAGCTCCAGGCGCGGCTGACCCTGGCGGGGGCGTACCACGGCGACGTGGACGGGGAGTACGACCAGGAGGTCTGGCGCGCGGTGAAGAACTACCAGTCGTGGATGTACATCCAGGGCGACCCGAAGGGCGTGTACGGCCCTCACACGCGCGAGGTCCTGGAGCGGAGCACCTGGCTCTAGAGGCAGTACGACGACCGGGCGGCGGGCCGCGGGATTCCGGAGCGCGGGCCGGTTGGCCAAGACGGCCCCGGGTTTTGTATCGTAGAAGAACAAAGTGGCCCCGCCCGCACTCCCTGACCGGTGGGCGGGACCACTTCGTTCTCCGTGCCACCCCTTCTGGAGACCCGATGCCTGCCACCACCCCGGCAACGCTCACCGCCCGCGCCCTCCTGCTCGACATGGACGGCACCCTCGTGAACTCGGACGCCGTCGTCGAGCGCTGCTGGCGCCGCTGGGCGGACCGCCAGGGTCTCGACGCGGGCGAGGTGCTCAAGGTGGTCCACGGGCGCCAGGGGTTCGCGACGATGGCGGTCCTGCTTCCGGACCGCCCGATGGCGGAGAACCACGCGGACAACCGGATCATGCTGGCCGAGGAGACCGCCGACCTCGACGGGGTCGTACCCGTCCCCGGCGCCCCCGCCTTCATGGCCGCGATCGCGGACCTCCCGCACGCCCTGGTGACCTCGGCGGACGAGGCGCTGGCCCAGGCCCGGATGGGCGCGGCGGCGCTCCGGATGCCGGAGATCCGGGTCACGGCCGAGATGGTCGGCGCCAGCAAGCCGGACCCCGAGGGCTTCCTCAAGGGCGCGGCGGCGCTGGGCTTCGAGCCGGCGGACTGCGTGGTCTTCGAGGACTCCGAGGCGGGCATCCAGGCGGGCCGTGCGGCCGGCATGCGCGTGGTGGGCGTGGGCCCGCGCGCGGCGGCCTTCGCGCCGGACGTGCACGTCGCCGACCTCACGCGGTTGCGGGTGGAGCCCGCGGCCGACGGCACGATCACGCTGACCGTCCTGGCGTAACCCTCCCCCCTTTCCTCTCGACCCGCGCGCGACCGGAGCTTCCGGCCGCGCGCGAGCCGTTTCCCGGCAGTCCGCGACGCTCCGACTCCCCCACCCTCGCCCCACCTTCCCGGCCGCCTCCGACTCCCTGACCGCGGGCGGAATCTGGCACCCCATCAGAACACGTCACACCCCTTGATGTGACGTGTCCATGTCGCCACCCTGTTACCTGGCGCACCCCCCACCGAAACCTGGCGCCGCCACGATGACCGGGCCCACCGCCCGGCACCCCGCGGGGACGTAGCCAGCCCTGGTCCCCCCACATCAAGGGAGTTCGCATGCCCACCGGCATGATCTACGCGCGTCGACTCGCCGTACTCGCCACCTCCGCCGCCCTCACCGTCACCGGCTTCCTCGCCACCGCCCCGGCCGCGCAGGCCGCGATGCCCACCCCGGTCAGCGCCGCGACCGCCCGTACCTACCTGGCCGCGCTCACGGTCAAGGCGGAAGGTTCCACCACGGGTTACAGCCGGGACCTCTTCCCGCACTGGATCACCCAGTCCGGCACGTGCAACACGCGCGAGACGGTCCTCAAGCGCGACGGCGTGAACGTCGTCACCGACTCCAGCTGCGCCGCGATCAGCGGCAGCTGGTACTCCGAGTACGACGGCGCCACCTGGACCGTCGCCTCCGACCTGGACATCGACCACCTGGTCCCGCTCGCCGAGGCCTGGCGCTCGGGCGCGAACTCCTGGACCACCACCCAGCGACAGGCCTTCGCCAACGACCTCACCCGGCCGCAGCTCATAGCCGTCACCGACAACGTCAACCAGGCCAAGGGCGACCAGGACCCGGCGACGTGGCTGCCCTCGCGGACGACCTACCGCTGCACGTACGTCCGGGCGTGGGTGCAGGTGAAGTACTACTGGAACCTCAGCGTCGACTCCGCGGAGAAGAGCGCCCTCCAGTCCGTCCTCAACGGCTGCTGACGGAAGCACCGCTGAACGCGCGTCAACAACGGTCGTCGGGGAGTGAGCCGCGCCACACGCTCCCCGATGACCGAATGTTGAACTTGCAAGTACTACTGAGGGGTGCCTAACCTTACGGCCTCATCGGTTTCCGTCCCCCCGCGCCCCGCTCCCCACGAACGGGGCCGCAAGGCCGAAGGAGTCCCACCCCCATGACCGCTCAGAGCACTACCCCCGCGAGCCTCCCGGCACGCCTGAACCAGGCCCAGCCCTACGCGCTCGGCCTCTTCCGCATCGTCGTCGGCCTGCTCTTCGCCTGCCACGGCGCCTCCTCGCTCTTCGGCCTCCTCGGCGGCACCGCGATACCCGCCGGCACCTGGCCGGGCTGGTACGCGGCCGTCATCCAGCTCGGCGCAGGCGTCCTGGTCCTGGCCGGTCTCGGCACGCGCAGCGCCGCCTTCCTCGCCTCGGGCTCGATGGCGTACGCGTACTTCAAGGTCCACCAGCCGGAGTCGCTCTTCCCGCTCCAGAACGGCGGCGAGGGCGCGGCCATGTTCTGCTGGGCCTTCGCGCTGCTCGTGTTCACGGGCCCGGGCGCGCTGGCCCTGGACCGGCTCTTCGGCGCCGGCGAGGCCACGGACGCGAAGACCCGCGAGGAGCGGGGCACGCCGGTAGCGGCCTGACGCAGGGGCCGCCTAGCGGAGGGGGCCGGAATCCGCAGTGCGGTTTCCGGCCCTTCTGCACGCCGGGGCTGGGCCCTACGCGGCGAGGGCGTGACCGTACGCGGCGAGGAGCCCGACGCCGACCTCCCACCGGGCCGCACCCCACCCCACACCCCGCCCCACACCCACCGGGCCGCACCCACCAGGCCACGCCCCGCCCCCGCCCCACACCCACCGGCAGCGGACCCCCCGCCCCCGCGTAGGCTCTGGCCCTGTGAATCTGCTCGACAGCCTGGGCTCGCTGCGGTCGCTCACCGCCGGTCCGTGGATCTATCCGGTGGTGGCGACGTCGATCCTGCTCGACGTCTTCCTGCCCGTGCTGCCGAGCGGCTTCCTGGTGATCACCGCCGCCACGGCCGCGGCGACGGCGACCGGCGCCTCCACCGGCGTACCGTCGCTCCTCCCCCTGTTCCTCTGCGCGGCGACCGCCTCGACGCTCGGCGACTTCCTGGCATACCGCCTGGCGCTGCGGGGCGGGGCCAGGCTGGACCGGGCGATCGCACGCTCCCGCCGCCTCGCACTGGCGCAGGAACGTCTCGGCACCGCGCTGGCCCGGGGTGGCGGACTGCTCGTCGTCCTCGCGCGCTTCGCCCCGGCCGGCCGCTCCGTGGTCTCGCTGGGCGCGGGCGCGGCGAAGCGGCGGGTCGAGGAGTTCCTGCCGTGGTCGGCGCTGGCGGGCGTGACCTGGGCCTCGTACAGCGTGGGGCTCGGCTGGCTGGGCGGTCAGTGGCTGGGCGCGACCTGGTTCAGCGCGGGGGTGTCGACCCTGGCGCTGTTCCTGGCGGGCGGCCTGGCCGCGTACCTCATCCGGCGCCCGGGCACGGCGCCGGCACCCGCGTCCTGACGGAGACGAGCAGGGAGTTCCCCCTCCCCGCCCCCAAGGCTGCGGATACGGCTACCGCGCCCCGGCAGCCACGGGCTGAGGCTCCCGCGCACCGGCGTCAGCAGCGTGGTCGTGGTCGTCGTGGTGATGGTGATGGGGCGCGCCGCGCACGACCAAACCGTCCAGCAGTCTCGCGGTCGCGTCGGCGATCTCATCCACGGCCCGCTCGAAGACCTCGCGGTTGTGGGCGGCGGGGGCGCGGAAGCCGGAGACCTTGCGGACGTACTGCAGGGCGGCGGCGCGGATGTCGTCCTCGGTCGCCTCCTCGGGCAGCGCGGGCGGACGGAGAGTCTTGATGCTGCGGCACATGTCTCCAGTGTGGCGCGCCCCACTGACAACCGCTGGGAACCGCCTGGAACAGCATGAACGGCCCGAACGCCCGCACGGCCCGACCGGCCCGGAACCGCCCGGAACCGCCGGGGACCCCCTCAGCCCCCCTCAGCCCCCTCAGCCGCCCCTCCGCCGCCCCTCATCCGCCTCCGAGCCCGCGTCTGCTCCGTGCGTTGATCTCGGCGGTACGGGCCCTCAACTCGTGCAGGGGCGTGGCGGGCTGGACGTCGACGGGCTCGGCCTCCCACTCGCCGCCGCCGTGGACGGCGCGGATCAGAAAGCGTCCGGAGACGCACTCCACATAGAAACCGACCCGCCCCGTGGCGGTGTCGCGGACGAGGTCACCGACCTCGGGCAGTGGCTGCACGCATCCCCTCCGTCCCGAATCCTGAAGCCTGGGGACACTCAGAGAAGCGCGGCGACCCCGCCCTGTCAACGTATCTCTAGAGATGTCCCCCGATGGATGGATCGACCGGGCGGGACGGCGTACTGGTGTGCACCGGGGCCGAGGAGCGCGCCGTAGGGTGTCCGGCAATGGAAGGGAGTGGTCCACCCGTGACTGACCAGGACAGCGCTCGTCGCCCCAAGTACCAGCGCATCGCCGACGAGTTGAGAACCGCGATCCGGTCGGGCGCCTTCGCGCCGGGCGATCGGCTCCCCGGCGAGAACGACCTCATGTCGACCTACGACGTGGCCCGCATGACGGCTCGCCAGGCCCTCTCCGTCCTGCGTACGGAGGGGCTCACGGAGGCGCGCAAGGGCGCCGGGGTCTTCGTCCGGGTCTTCCGCCCGCTGCGCCGCCGGGGCATCCCGCGCCTCGCCGGGGAGCAGTGGGGCAGCGGCCGCTCGGTCTGGTCGGCGGACGTCGAGGACCGGGAGCTGGTCGTGGACCAGATCGAGGTGGGCGAGGCGGAGGCCGGGGACCGGGTGGCGGGGGCGCTGAACCTGGCGCCGGGGGCGCCGGTCTGCGTCCGCAGCCGTCGTTTCGTGCTCGATGCGAAGCCGGTGCTGCTCTCCGTCTCGTACCTCTCGGCGGAGCTGGTGCGGGGGACGCCGATCGCGGAGCCGGACACGGGCCCCGGCGGCACGTACGCGCGGCTGACGGAGCTGGGGCACCGGCCGGTGCGGTTCCGGGAGGAGATCCGCTGCCGGATGCCGACGGCGGAGGAGTCGGACCGGCTCTCGCTGGAGTTCGGGACGCCGGTGGTCCTGATCGGGCGGACGGCGTTCACGGGGCCGGGGATGGCGGTGGAGCTCAACGAGATGACGCTGGACTCGTCGTCGTACGTCCTGGAGTACGACTTCGACGCGTAGCGACGACCTCGAACCGCGCGCCGGGGTCGGCGTGGACGACGTCCCCGGAGAACTCGGCGGCGGCCAGGGCAACGGCGTCCACCAGAGCGGTCCCGGGCCCGACGTGCGTCACGACGAGACGGCCGGCCCGGGCGTCGGCGGCGCTGCGTCCGGCCTGGGCGGCCGAGTGATGTCCAGGCACGCAGCCGTCGGCCTCACAGAGAAACAGATCGCAGTCGAGGGCGAGTTCGACCAGAGGAGCACACGGCTCGCAGTCCCCCGAATAGACGAGGGAGGCCCCTCCCCCGTCCTCCACGCGGAGGGCGAAGGCGGGCAGGCCACCGTGCTCGACGGCGCGGGACCGAAGGGTGAGCCCTCCGACCCGTACGACATGCCCGTCGTGCAACTCCTCGACGGCGAAGGCTCTTTCGACGGGGCTGCGGTCGGGTCCGTTCGTCAGGAAGGCGGCGAGGCGGTCGGCGATGCCGGGCGGGCCGAAGAGGGGCAGGGGCAGCGGGAGGTCGAGGCCGGCGTACAGCAGGGCGTAGTAGGCGGTGAGCAGGTCGGCGCTGTGGTCGGCGTGGAGGTGGGAGATCCACACGGCGTCGACCGACCCGAGCGGAACGTGACGCTGGAGCTCGGCGAGGGTGCCGGTGCCGGCGTCGACCCACAGGCGGACGCCGCCGCCCTCGACGAGGTAGCCGGAGCAGGCGTTGCCGGGCCGGGGGAAGGGGGTGGCGGAGCCGAGGACGGTGATTCGCAACAAGTCGCTGCCCATGCGTCGAGTCTAGGCCGAGCTGCCGACAACTGACCTGAATCCGTGCAGAAGAAGTGAAGATCGTGCGTATCGTGTGTGCTCGCCGGGCCCCATCGGCGGGCGCCCGGCAGAGAACTGAGGGACATTCATGCTTCGCGTACGCACGCTCGCGGCCGTGACCGCGGCCGCCGCCTCCGGCATCCTCCTGCTGCCTTCGCAGGCGCAGGCGGCCGGTTCGGTCCACCTGTACAAGATCTACTACGACAGCCCGGGCACGGACAACCGGTCCAACAGCAGCCTGAACGCCGAGTACGTCCAGATACGCAACACGACCGGCGCCGCGGTCAACCTGCGGGGCTGGACGCTGACGGACGCGGCCAACCACAAGTACACCTTCGGCGCCTACACGCTCGGCGCGGGCAAGATCGTGACGGTCCGCACGGGCCGGGGCACGAACACCGCCGCGAACGTCTACCAGAACCGCGCGGCGTACGTCTGGAACAACGACAAGGACACGGCGACGCTGCGCAAGTCGAACGGCACGAGCGTGGACACGTGCGCGTACAACTCGACGCGGGTGGACTACAAGTGGTGCTGACGAGGCACCACGCCTGAGGCCGGCCGGGGGCCGGGCGGCTCAGGAGGCCTCTGCCGCCTCCCGGGCCCCCGGCACCCCGCCCCCGTGCTGCTGGACATCGGAGTTGACCTGCCCGCCGAGGGTCATGACGTTCAGGGTGGCGGAGTTCTCGTTGGCGATGGCCTTCTCGACACGGGAAACAAGAACAGAAAACGCCTCACGCCGACCCAGGCCGTGATACGGCCCGACCTTGGTCTCGAAATACACCCGCTCATGCCCGAGCAACTGCTCGGTGGACCGGTAGTTCTTCCACTGCTCGCGATAGCGGTAGACGCTCTCCAGCGACACGGCGGCGACGACCACGACACTCAGCACCGTGGCGGTGACCCGAGCGAACCCCAGGTCCAGATTGACGAACACGGGCACCAGAGCGCCCCCGACGACGGAAACGGTCCGCATCCGCAGATGCATGGCCTTCATCCGGGTCGCCTTGACGTCGTACCAGCCCTGATACTGCGCGAGCCTGGTCTCCACGTACCGCTGCGCCGTCATCTCGCCACCCGGCACCCCCACATCGGGCGCGTCCCCCACCTCAACCATCCCGCGAGTACACCCCCCAGCCCAACCCCCCGTCAACTCCCACCAAACGAAGCCGCACCCCCCTCACGCACGGCACCAAGCAGAGGGCCGTACAGGACAGCAGTCATCCACAGTCGTTGATGTCAGATTCGGATGTCACCTGTCGCCGCCGTCCCGCGAACGGCCGCGGATAGTCCGAGGCCTCCCCGACCGGGGGATAGTCCCTGACGAAGCTCACGTAGACGGGGTGCTCGGGGTACCCGGCTTCCATCCTCACGCAGATGTCCACGTCGTGATGGGCGAGCCGGTGCAGGTACTGGACGAACAGCTCCAGCTCCTCGTCCGACAGCCGCTCGCCGAACCGCTCGTTGTGCATGCCACCCCCGCCACCGACCGATCGACAGGGCCGGACGACACCCGAGCCGAAGCACACGGACGGCTCGCAGGCTCCACCGCTGGCGACCTCCTGAAAAGCAGGCGACGAACCAGGCTGATGGACGGGAACCATCACGGCCGAATCCGCGGAACTGCCGTCTGACTCTGCTGCCGGCTGATGGGGATCTCGTGATGATGAACGTCTACGCCCACGTCGTCCAGGACACGCAGTGCGAAGCCGTGGGCCACATGGACCGGCTACTCAGGAGCCGTCCCCGGGCGTAGGCCATTCAAGGGCGGTTCGCCAGCTCGGCTGCTCGGCTGCCCAGCGGAGGACGGCATCACGGACTGCGGCCTGGGAAGCTGACCGCGTCCCCTCGCGCTCAGCGGCCGTACCCGCTAGATGGACCACCTCGTAGGTATCGTCCTCGTCGAGCAGGACCTGGATGTACCAGTCGCCCTCATCCTGGTCAGTCATCCGCTGGAGAAGCATGTGCTCCCTGTGTCGCAGCCCGGCAAGCATCGCCTCGATCGTGGGGCCGTCGGGGCTGCGGACCAGCCGTCCGTCGGGGGCCAGCGCGACAAGCTTGCGCAGCCCGAGACCCTCCTTCTGATGCCTATCCCGGAGCCACTCCTTCTCCTGACCGGTCAGGAGAGACGGCGGTATGGGAGGCACGTCAGGGTTGCAGACAGCGGATCGGACCACGACCCCACCGTCCACAGGCGGTACACGTGGACACCGCCCTCCGCCAGCGGCACCGCAAGGGTCGTCGGCGCGGGAGGACCGGGAATGCAGCGCCCCACGTCCTCCCCATACGGGCCACCGTGGAAGATCGCGTGCATCCAGCCCTTCGGCGGTCTCCCGGCCGTGTCGAAAACGTCCTCCACCGTTCCCCCTTCG
This sequence comes from Streptomyces sp. NPDC055815, assembly GCF_053616475.1. Lineage (NCBI taxonomy): Bacteria > Bacillati > Actinomycetota > Actinomycetes > Kitasatosporales > Streptomycetaceae > Streptomyces > Streptomyces sp. NPDC055815. The sequence continues at coordinate 98,305 of NZ_JBSHDU010000021.1, forward strand.
ACGGAATCGCAGCCCCCACGCCCCCTGCGCTCTGGTGACCATGGACGTTGATGTCAGATGTAGATGTAGATGTCAAAGGCCCCCAGCCGTGATCGGCTGGGGGCCTTTTCCCTGGTGGGCGCGGACGGTTTCGAACCGCCGACATCTGCTTTGTAAGAGCAGCGCTCTACCCCTGAGCTACGCACCCGTGGAAGAGGCAACAGCCTACATGGCCGGGGGGTGGGTGCTGCAAACGGATGGGGGCGGGGGGTAGCCCCACCCTTGGGACGGTGGGTCGCCTGATCGTGGGGTGGGGTGGTGGGGTCGTAGCGTCGGGGGGTCGGCTTGTCTTTCTGGGGGAAGGTTCGTCATGGCCGTAGGTCGCCCGTTCCGTGTGCTGCTCGCCTCCGGGGTCGCTGTGTTCGCGCTCGCCGGGTGTGGGGGTGCCGATGTCGAGGGGGCGCCGGTGGAGCGGAGGGCGTTCGCGTTCGACGGGGACGCGCTCGTCGTCGACTCGGACGACTCCGATCTGGTGATCACGCCCGCCGACGTCGACGACGTGCGGGTGGAGCGGCAGGTCGACGGGTGGGTGGTCATGGGGTCCGGGCCCGAGGCGAGCTGGAAGCTGGTGGACGGGAGGCTCACCCTGCGGGTGGAGTGCGATGCGGTTGCCGCCAGCTGCTCGGCCGTCCACCGGATCCAGGTGCCCCGCGGGGTCGCCGTCAGCGTCGAGGACGGCGACGGTGACGTCACCGCCGAGGGCTTCACCACGCCCCTCAAGGTGCGGTCCGATGACGGGGACGTGCATGTGCGGAGGGTGAGTGGGGGGCTTGATCTCGGTAGTCGGGATGGGGACGTGAGGGTTGACGGTTCCGTCACTTCTCCTTCTGTCTTCGTTCGGGCCGACGACGGGGACGTGCACGTCACCCTCGACGCCGTTCCCCGCGAGGTCGATGTCGTCACCGAGGACGGGGACGTCGCCCTGGCCGTGCCGAAGGGCGAGTACGAGGCGTCCGGTGCCAGTGATGACGGTGAGGTGCGTATCGACGTGCCTCTGCGGGACGGCAGCGGGCACGTCGTCCGTCTGCGCAGTGACGACGGGGATGTCGTCGCGCGCACGGTGAACTGACCGGGCCGTGTGTTCGTCCTTACCGGGTGGGAGAATGAACCGGACCGGGCACGGCGGACACAGCACGGGGAGTAGTACGTGGCGGCGAGTGGTGTGAGGGGTACTTCGGCGCCCAGGTCTTCATCCGCGTTCCGGTTGGCTTTCGCGCTTCCTCTGCTCGTGGGTGCGCTGCTGCCGCAGGCCTTCGCCGGCGGCGGGACCCGCCGGTGGTTCGGCGGGCGCGGTGAGGGGCAGCGGGCCGAGGCCCAGGCCGCCAAGGACGCCGCCGCCGCCTCCTTCTACGAGCTCGACACCGCCCAGCGCGGGCTCCGCATCTCCATCGAGACCATCACCGCCGTCGACAGTTCGCCGGACGCTCGTCGCGCCGTCGACGGGTTCGAGGCGCTGGGGCGGCGGATCGATGAGGTCAGTCATGCCTATATCTCCGCTGTCGACGCCCATGATCTCGATCGGGACGAGTTGGATGCCGGGACCGCTTCGCGCGCTCGTGCCGAGCTCACCCGCGCCAAGGAGGAGCTCGACCGCGTCAAGGGCGAGTTGGACCGCTTCGAGGAAAGCCTCGCCCCGCTGCTCGGGAGTGCCGAGACCCAGCTCGCGCGCCTCGCCCCAGCCGTCGAGCGCGCCCGGCAGGCGCTGCGGAGCGCGAGCGGTGCCCTGGATCTCGTACGCGAGGGTGGGCTGCGCGCCGACGACCTCGCCGCGCGCCTCGCCGCACTCGGGCCCGAGCTGACCCGCCTCAACGAGGGCGCGGGCCGGCACGGCGTCTCCGAGACCCTCCAGCGCGCCGACCGGGTGCTGCGGGACGCCGAGGCCGTGCGCGCCGAGGCCGAGCGGCTCCCCGAGCGGGCCGCCGAGATCGACAAGCGCCTCGTGTCGCTCCGTACCCGCACCGAGGCCCTCACCACCCGCGCCGGGGGCGTCGAGCCCGTCCTCTCCGAGCTCCGGCGGCGGTACTCGGCCGCCTGCTGGCAGGACCTCCAGCACGTGCCCGAGCAGGCCGTCGTCACCCTCCGGCAGGCCGAGGAGCGGCTCGCCGAGGCCGGGAAGGCGCGCGCCGAGCAGCGCTGGCCCGACGCGACCTCCCTGCTCTCCACCGCCCGCGCGCTCCTCGACTCCACCGACGAGGCCGTCTCGGCCGCCGGGGAGCGGCTGCGCCGCCTCGACGCCGTCGCGAAGGACCCGAAGGCGGAGATCGACCGCGCCCGGTTCGCCGTACGGGACGCCCAGCGGCTCGCCATGGCCGGGCGGAACACGCCCGACCCGCGCCACGCCCGGCCCCTCGACGACGCCGTCGCCCGTCTCGACCGGGCCGTGGACGGTCTTGAGGGCCGTCACCCGGATTACTGGCATTTCCTGACCGAGCTGGAGGGCGTCCGCGCCACCGCCGCGCGTGTCGTCGGCCTCATCCGGGAGGAGCGGGGCTCCGGTCACTGATGTCCGGCGGACCCCGCCGTTAGCCTGGTCCCATGCCTCGTTACGAATACCGCTGCCGCACCTGCGGCGACACCTTCGAGCTCAGCCGTCCCATGGCCGAGTCCTCCGCCCCCGCCGCCTGCCCCGCCGGGCACGACGACACCGTGAAGCTGCTCTCGGCCGTCGCCGTCGGCGGAACCAGCACCGCCGCCCCCGCGCAGGGCGGTGGCGGCGGTGGCTGCTGTGGCGGCGGTTGCTGCGGCTAGAACGTCACTGCCGCTCTGAAGCGGCGCAGGATCTCCTCCCCCGCCGCCACCCCTCGCTCCGCGAGGACGTCGAGGTGGGGGGCCGTCCAGTCACTGTCGGCCAGTTCGCCGTGGCCCGGGCGCCAGGCCCGGTCCGCGGCGAGCAGCAGGTCGGCGTCGAGGAGCGAGTCCCCCGCCGCCAGCGTGAGCGTCGCACCGGTGCGGCGGGCGACCTCGCGGACCGCCGCGCTCTTGGTGAGCGGCTTCGGTACGGCGTACACCTTGCGGCCCTGGAGCGAGACCGTCCAGCCGCGGTCCCCCGCCCACGCGCCGAAACGGTCCAGCCAGTCCTCCGGGAGCCGCTCCCGCTCCACGACGAGATAGGCGAACAGGTCCTCGGCCACCCGGTGCTTGCGCACCCACGACAGGTCCGTGGTCGCCGTGAGGTAGGCGCGGATCTCGGAGAGCGGCGCGCACTCGTCGGCGAGCCTGCGGACCACGGACTCGTGCCAGTCGCGGTCGGAGACGCCGTCGACGAGGATGTGCCCGCCGTTGGCGCAGATCGCGTACGCCGGCGCCGTCCCCGGGAGCTGGATGCGCTGGTACTGCTTGCGCGTCCGCGTCGTGGTGGGCACGAAGACCGTCTCGGCGGTCAGCCGCGCGAGGAGGTCCGCCGCGTCCTCGGTCATGTAGGAGAGCGGCTTCGACTCGTGGACCTCCACGCAGAGCAGCCGGGGCGCCTGGGCGTCCGGCATGCCGAGGGCCAGGGCCGCGGTCGAGTAGATCAGGGTGCGGTCGAGGTCGCTCGCCACCAGGGTCTTCGTGGCCGTGCCTGTGCCCGCGCCCGCGCCTGTACCTGTGCTCGTGGCCGTGGCCGTGCTCGTGCCCGTGGCCGTGCTCGTGGCCGTGCTCGTGCCCGTGCCCGTGGCCGTGCTCGCTGTCGTGGTTGCGCTCGTGGTCTTGTTCACTGGGACACCACCGCCTTGCCGTCGGCGCCTGTCGCGCCCCTCGTGTACTGAGGGTGGATCAGGCCCACGCAGCTGTACGGCAGTTCGTCGACCTCCTCGACCGGTACGCCGCGCTGTTCGGCCAGCAGCCGGACGTGCGCGAGGTCCGCGTCCGCGCCCCGCTTGGCGAGGATCTTCCAGGGGACGCGGCGCAGCAGCACGCGCGTGGTCTCGCCCACGCCCGGCTTGACCAGGTTGACGTCGTGGATGCCGTACTCCTCGCTGATCCGCTCGACGGCCGCCCAGCCCTCCCAGCTGGGGGTGCGGTCGGCGGCCAGGAGCTCCTTGACATCCGTGTCGACGGTCGCGGCGACCTCGTCGAAGCGGGCGGCGACGGCGTCCAGGAAGGCCTCGGAGACGTCCGCCTCGGCCAGTTCGCGGTAGAACTTGGCGCCGTGGAAGTCGTTCGGTCCGACGAGGTCGGAGCGGAGGACCGTACGCGATATCAGGCCGGAGACGGTGGAGTTGAGGCACGCGGAGGGGATGAGGAAGTCCTCGCGGGTGCCGTAGGTGCGGACGCAGGAGCCGGGGTCGGCGAGGACCGCGATCTCCGGGTCGAAGCCCTCGAACTCCTTGACCGCTTCCGCGAGTTCGCGGGTGATGGCACCCTTGCCCGTCCAGCCGTCGACGAACACGACGTCCGCCGGGTCGTGGTGGGCGGCGAGCCAGCGCAGCGCGTTGGCGTCGATGCCGCGGCCGCGCACGATCGAGACGGCGTAGTGCGGGAGGTCCAGGCCGTGGCGGGCCTTCGCCCAGCGGCGCATCAGGACGCCGACCGGGGTGCCGGCCCGGGCCAGGGAGACCAGGACCGGTCGCGCCGACCGCTCGGCGAGGACGGTCTCGGTGACGGTACCGACCGCGCGGGCGATGCGGGCCGCGGAGCTCTCCAGGGCCGCGTGGAAGAGCTCCTGGTAGCGCTCGCTCGGCTGGTACTCGACGGGCAGCGACTCGGCGTAGTGCGCACCGCCGCTCTGGATGGCCTCCTCGCGTTCCTCGGTGGGGGCCTCGAGTTCGACGTCCGAGAGGTCCTGGAGCAGCCAGCCGACCTCTTCGGGTGCGTACGAGGAGAAGGCGGGGCCGCGGAGGGGCTCGGGCAGCATGGAGCTCCTTTCGGGAGCTTCGGTGGCTTCGGTGGCCTTGATGGCCTCGGTGGCGGAGACCGTGGGTGTGTAGGACGGGATCACCGCGAGCACGACGCGCGGGATGTGCGCGGCGAGCTGGGCGAGCAGGCCGTCCGGGGCGTGCAGGGCCGGGGTGTCGGCGGCGGAGTCCACGACGAGGACGACGGCGTCGAAGCCGGCGCCCGCGACGTTGTATGCGTAGCGCTCGCCGGGGCCGTCGGCGGGGTCGTCGTGGGCCGGGAAGACGAGCCGGGTGCGTATCGCGTAGCCGGGGTCGTCGACGGCCAGGACGGGCGAGCGGGTGGTGGTGGAGTAGCGGACGTCGTGGCCGGCGTCCTCCAGGGCGGTGCCGAGGCGCAGCGGCGCGTACATCAGCTCCTCGAAGCCGAGGACGAGCAGGCGGGGGCGGTGCGGGGGCCCTGCGGGGGGCTGCGGGGCCTCCAGGGCCTCCGGGGCCTCCAGCGCCTCCGTTATCGCCTCCGCCATCGTGGGCAGCGTCGTCTCCAGGCGCTCCCGGTGGTCCGTCGTGAAGCCGTGCCGGCCGCCGTCCGGCAGCCCGTCCGGCCAGCCGAGCTCCACCCGTACGACCGTCTCGCCCGGGAGGGGTACGGGGACGGGGGCCGTCACCGTGTGCTCCGCCACCAGCGCCTGGCCCTTCTCCAGGACTCCGTCCGGGAGGCGGACCGTGCCCGAGGCGCCGGCCATCAGGTCGACGCGGGCACCGATCTCCGTGGCGAAGGCGTCCAGGCGGCCGAGGTCGGCGGCGGAGCGCATGTCGACGAGGGCCACCACGACGTACCGCTCGCGCGGGTAGCGCTCGTGGAGGGCGCGGATGGTGTTGAGGACCGTGTTGCCCGTCGAGAACTCGTCGTCGACGAGGACCAGCGGGCCGTCGCCCGCGAGGAGCTTCGGGTCCTCCGGCAGCAGGAGGTGCGAGGTGGCGTGGGAGTGGGACTCCTCGAAGCCGCCCGCGCGGGCGACGCCGGCCACCGGGCGGCGGGTGGAGTGGAGGTACGGGGCCAGGCCGAGGCCGTCGGCGACCGCGTGCCCGAGGGCGGTGGCGGTCTCCGCGTACCCGAGGACCACGGACCGGGCGGCCTCCTCGTCGCCGAGGAGCTCGCGGACGCGCCGGCCGAGCGCGAGGCCGGAGCCGTACACGACGGAGGGGCGCTGCGGCACGTGCTTGCCGAGCACGCTGGAGACCAGCAGGTGCGCGCGCTTGGGGTTGCGACGCAGTGCGAGGCCCAACAGGTCAGGCAGCTCCTCGTCGCCGATCAGTTCGACGCCCAGTCGCTCCGCGACCCACGTTCCGGTCCACACCACGTCGTCGACGTCCCTTCGTCAGCTGCCGGCCAGGCCGGCGGTGAGCAGATCCACGAAGCCGACGTCCTCCTTGGCGACGCCGAAGACCTCGGCGCGCAGGAGGGTGCGCTCGGCCCACGCGCGATGCGGCTTCACTTCGTTCATCTTGTTCGTATAGGCGGAGCGGAGCACTCCGCCGCCGTCCCGCTCGGGCCGCAGGATGTCCTGGGCGTCGCTCCACTCCTCGTGGCTGACGACGGAGAGGGCGTGCACCGGCACCACGTGGGTGGGGTGGATGCAGGTCTTGCCGAGCAGGCCGTTGGCCCGGTCGAGTTCGATCTCGCGGAGCAGGCCGTCGAGGTCGTGCTCGATGAGGGCGGTCCGCAGGTCCTCGGCGCGGCCCTCCAGGAAGGGGCTGCGGCGCAGCTGCGGCTTGAACATGCGCTCGCCGGGCCTGAAGTACTCCCAGACGGGTCCCGTGACGGTGAAGCCGGTGCCGTCGGAGCGGCCGAGGACGTTGACGACGTCGGCGATGACGTTCGCGACGATCTTGATGTCGTACGCGGTCATGTCGGGCGAGCGCCGCAGCCCGTAGGCGGAGCAGAAGTCGGTGACGCCGAGGCGGAGGGCGAGGACGCGGTCGCGGTACTTGTCGGTGATCGAGGCGATCCCGGCGAGGGTCTCCGCCCGGGTCTCCAGGTGGAGGAGCTCGGGGGACTCGAGGACGGGCATGGCGAAGAGCCGCCTGCCGCTCGTCCGCTCGGCCTGGGTGAGCGCTTCGAGGAAGGCGTGGCCGCGGGTCTCGGTGAACTTGGGCAGTACGAATCCGGACAGCAGGCGCACCGAGTCGCCGAGGCGGTCGACGAGGTCGGTGATCTGCCGCGGTTCGCGGACCCGGATGAAGAGCAGGGGCAGGTCCGGGGCGGTGTCGGCGTCGAGGTCATCGGACTGCGGCCCCGCGGCGCGGCCCCCCTCCCCCGCCGGCCCCGCTGCCAGGTCCGCGAAGTGGTGGACCAGGTTGGCCTCGCCCGCCTCGACCTCGGCGTCGCTGATCGAGTCCTCCAGGCAGAGGACCATGGAGACCACTCCGCGGCCCGCCTGCTTGCGTACCGCGTCGGCGAGCCGGGGCCGGGTGGCCGGGCTGTACAGCGTGGCGCCCAGGGCCACGGCGAGCGTGCGGGCGGGCGAGTCGGCGCTGAACGCGGCCGGCTCGCGGTGGAACAGCCCGGCCCGCACCGCGGACGGGATGTGCCCGAAATGACGCATGTAAGTCCCCCGTCTGCCTCTTCGGGCCCTGATGACATGTGGCCGGTAATAGTACGTAGGTACGGGTGTCCTTAGTTCCCTCCCTGCATGAAATTCAGGTAACTCGTCAGCATCCGTCACCCCTTCCCGTATCGGTGGCGCCCCCGCGTTGTCCGCGGGTCGGGCGGGAGGGCAGGATTGCGGTCATGACGCACGCGATGCTGAAGGGCTCCAACGTCCCTCTCGACACCGCGGCCGTACGGGCCGTGCTCCGCTGGACCCCGGGCCCCGGGGTCCCCGACGTGGACGCCTCCGCCCTGCTCCTGGGGCCGTCCGGGCGCGTGCGGTCCGACGAGGACTTCGTCTTCTACAACCAGCCGCGCCACCCCTCGGGCCTGGTGCGGCGGCTGCCGAAGAAGCGGGTCGCCGAGGGGCTGACGGACACCGTCGAGGCCGATCTGGCCGGGCTCGACGTCTCCGTCGACCGGGTGGTGATCGCGGCCTCCTCCGACGGCGGCACCTTCCGCTCCGTCTCCGACCTGCGGATCCTGCTGTACGACGCGGTGGCGGGGCCGGAGCGCGAGCCGCTGGCGCTGTTCGACGTGACGGCGGAGACCGGCGAGGAGACGGCGGTCATCTGCGGCGAGCTGTACCGGCGCGGGGACGGCTGGAAGTTCCGCGCGGTGGGCCAGGGCTATCCGACGGGCCTGGTGGGCCTCGCCACGGACTTCGGCATCTCGGTCGACGAGGACGCCGCGCAGGAAGCCGCCCAGGAGGCTGCGCAGGGAGCCGCCCAGGAAGCCGCTCAGGAGGCCTCCCAGGGCGCCTCCCAGGGCGCTCAGGACTCCCCGGGGCAGACCGGCGCGACGCACGACCCCGATCTCGATCTGACCGTGGTCCACACCCCCGTACCGCCGCAGCCGACCGTGCCGCCCATGCCGGACCGGGCGCCCGCCTACGGCTACCCGCAGCAGCCGGTGAACGCCCCGGCCCCCGCGTACGGCTACCCCCAGCCGGTGGGCGCCCCCGAGCAGAACCCGGCGCCGGAGTTCCGCATGCCGCCGATGGGGCCCCAGTTCGTCCGGAGCTGAGCCGGCGGACAGGGCCCTACGCCTTGGTCTTGTAGCCGCGTCCCCACTGGAGCCCCCAGCCGTACAGCCGGTCCAGCTCGGCCTGGAAGCCGTACACGAACCGCACCTCGCGGCGGACGGTCAGCTGGCCCTTGACGTTCTCCATGGAGAAGACCGCGCAGGAGCGGGCCTGGGGGGCGCGCTCGTCGAGCTCGATCTCGATCCGGGGGCCGTTGCTCGGGTAGAGCGTGACCTTGGCGTGCGTACGGTCGAAGGCCGGCGTCTGGTCGTAGATGTACGCGAAGAACAGCAGGCGCTTGATCTCGTCCCGGTGGTCCAGGTTGACGAAGATCGTCTCCCCGGAGGAGCCGCCGAAGCGGTCGTCGCCGCTCAGCTTCACGTACGGGGCGGCGTTGAGGTCGCCGAAGAAGCCGCCGAGCGGCTGCACGACGCCCTTGCTGCCGTCGGTGAGCTCGTAGAGGCAGCCCAGGTCGAGGTCGACGTTGACCATGCCCTGGGTGTGGGCCTGGACGACCTCGGGCTTGAAGAGCTGGGCGGGGTTCCGCAGCAGCCGTCCGCTCTGGCGGGAGCGGCCCTCGATGTCGGAGGTCCGCATCCGCCAGGAGAGGTTCACCCGGAGGTTGCCGGTGGCGGCGCCCTGCTGGGTCAGCGAGACGGTCGGGCGCCGTTTCGTCAGGTCGATCGAGTTCGATGCGGCGCTGCCCGAGTCGAACTGCGCCGCCCTGCCCGGAAACAGGTTGTCCCAGAAGGCCATGGCGCCTTCACCCCCCACTGTCGTCACACACCGCGCACATGCCTGCGGGGCGGCCGGTCGTCGGCCGCCCCGCAGTGAAGCGTTCCTCGTTGCCGGGGGTGTCACACCCCGGACGGCACCTCGGTCTTGTCGCCCGAGGAGCCGGAGCCGCCCTCGGCCGCCGCGAGCCGCTGGTTGCGGCGCACGGAGGACCAGAAGGACCAGCCGATGAGCGCGACGCCGATGCCGCCGGTGACGATCTCGGGGATCTCGTACTGGATGGTGATCATGAGGACCACGGCCAGGGCACCGATCGCGTAGTGGGCGCCGTGCTCCAGGTAGACGTAGTCGTCGAGGGTGCCCTGGCGGACCAGGTAGACCGTCAGCGAACGGACGTACATGGCGCCGACGCCCAGGCCGAGCGCCATCAGCACGATGTCGTTGGTGATGGCGAAGGCGCCGATGACACCGTCGAAGGAGAAGGAGGCGTCGAGGACCTCCAGGTAGAGGAACATGAAGAAGGCGGCCTTGCCGGCCAGCTGGACCACGGAGACCTTCTTGCCGCTGCGCTTGGCCTCTTCCTCGGCCTCCTGCTCGGCCTCCTCTTCCTCCTCCAGCTTGTTCTCGAAGTAGCCGGAGAGACCGCCCACGACGAGGTACGTGATGAGGCCGGCGATGCCGGAGATCAGGACCGTCTGCGCCTTGTCGACGTGCGCGCCGCCGTGCTGGTGGGCGTGGGTCGCGAAGGTCATGGAGGTGATGAGCAGGACGACGAGCGCGATGCAGACCGACAGCATGTCGACCTTGCCGAGCTTCGCCAGCGGGCGCTCGATCCAGCGCAGCCACTGGATGTCACGGTCCTCGAAGATGAAGTCGAGGAAGATCATCAGCAGGAACATGCCACCGAAGGCGGCGATCGACGGGTGCGCGTCGGTCACCAGTTCCTGGTAGCGGTCCGCGTCGTTCAGCGCGAGATCGACGGCCTCGATCGGGCCGATCTTCGCGCTGATGGCGACGATGACGACGGGGAAGACGAGGCGCATGCCGAAGACGGCGATGATGACGCCGATCGTGAGGAAGATCTTCTGCCAGAAGGCATTCATCTTCTTCAGGATCCCGGCGTTGACCACAGCGTTGTCGAACGACAGGGAGATCTCGAGGACGCAGAGGATCGCGACGATCCCGAACGCCTCCCACCCCCCGTAGAGCACCGCCACGGCCAGGCCGATCACAGTGATCGCGAACGACCAGCCGAAGGTTTTCAGAATCACTGTCTACCCCATCGTGAAATTACATGGCTTTACGAAACGTTGACCCCGAAGTCTAGAGCGATGCCCCGGAGCCCGGATGCGTACCCCTGCCCCACCGCCCGGAACTTCCATTCGCCGTTGTAGCGGTAGAGCTCTCCGAAGATCATCGCGGTCTCCGTGGAGGCGTCCTCCGAGAGGTCGTACCGGGCGAGTTCCTGGCCGTCCAGCTGGTTCACCACGCGGATGAACGCGTTGCTGACCTGGCCGAAGCTCTGGCCGCGGTTGTCCGCGTCGTGGATCGACACCGGGAAGACGATCTTGTCGCAGTGGGCCGGCACCTTGGTGAGGTCCACGATGAGGGACTCGTCGTCCCCGTCACCCTCGCCGGTGAGGTTGTCGCCGGTGTGTTCGACGGAGCCCTCGGGGCTGCGGAGCTGGTTGTAGAAGACGAAGTACTCGTCCCCGAGCACCCGGCCCGCCTGGCACAGCAGGGCGCTGGCGTCGAGGTCGAAGGGGGCTCCGGTGGTGGAGCGCGCGTCCCAGCCGAGCCCCACGAGGACCTGGGTGAGGTTGGGTGCGGCCTTGGAGAGGGAGACATTGCCTCCCTTGGCGAGCGTGACGCCCATGATT
>NZ_JBSHDU010000022.1:0-70561 GCF_053616475.1 Streptomyces sp. NPDC055815
GGCACACGGGACGGCGCCCTCTCGCGGCGCCTCCGCGTTCCGCGCCCTGACCCGCACCCCTGTGCGCGGCGCGCATCCGGTGCGGGTCCAGGCTCGGGAGCCTCTGGCGCCGGCAAGGGCGCCGTTCCGTTGTGCCCACCCGTTCCGCCCCAGCGGAACGCATGCCCACAACGGGGGTTACCGGGCTCGGAGTAGGCCCGTCAGGGCTCGGGTGAAGACCAGGCGGTACGCCGGGGCCAGGAGGGCGTCCAGGGTCGCCGGTACGCCCCGTACCGAGAGGTCCTCCGTCCACAGGACCCGGGTGCCGCCCGCCGGCGTCCCCGTCACCTCCACCCGCGCCCACCCCCGTACCACCCGGCCCGACTTCTCCAGCCGGCAGACGCCGGGCCGGTCGCCCGTCGGGGGCGACCACTGGACGACCTCCATCGGGTCGTCGAAGGCGAGGCGGCCGAGGCCCGTGCGGGCGGTGAAGCGCGTGCCCGTCGCGTTCGGCCCCGGCGTCAGGACGATCGTCCGGGTCAGCGGCACCTGGCGCCCGTGCGCCGGCCAGTCCGTGAGCCGGCGCCACACCTCCTCCGGAGGCAGCGGCACCGTCCGCTCGATCCGGAAGAGGGTCACGCGGGCTCCTCGCCCGGCAGCACCAGACCCGGCAGGTGTTCCGCCACCTCCGCCCGTACGCCCTCCGGCAGGCCCCGGTCCGTCACCCAGGTGTCGACCTCGTCGAGGGAGGCGAAGGAACTCAGGCCCACCGTCCCCCACTTGGTGTGGTCCGCGACCACGACGACCCGCCGCGCCGAGCGCATCAGGCAGCTGTTCGTCTCGGCCTCCGCCAGGTTCGGCGTCGACAGGCCCGCCTCCACGGAGATGCCGTGCACGCCGAGGAACAGCAGGTCGAAGTGGAGCGAGCGGATCGCCCGGTCCGCCACGGGGCCGACGAGCGCGTCGGAGGGCGTGCGCACCCCGCCGGTCAGGACGACGGTCGCCGCCCCGCGACGCGCCTCGCCCCCGCCGCCGGTCTGCTGCGCCTCGTGGAAGACGTCGGCGACCCGCACCGAGTTGGTGACGACCGTCAGGTCCGGTACGTCCAGGAGGTGGCGGGCGAGTGCGTAGGTCGTCGTCCCGCCCGAGAGGGCGATGGCCGTGCCCGGTGCGACGAGGGCGGCCGCCGTGCGGGCGATCTCGTCCTTGGCGCTCGGTTCGAGCACCGACTTGGCCTCGAAGCCCGGCTCGTGGGTGCTCGCCTCGACCACCGGAACGGCCCCGCCGTGCACCTTCGCGACCATGCCCTGCCGGGCCAGCGCGTCCAGGTCGCGGCGGATCGTCATGTCCGAGACGTTCAGACGCCGGGTGAGTTCGTTGACCCGTACGCCGCCACGCCGCCGTACCTCGTCGAGGATCAGGGCACGCCGCTGCTCCGCGAGGAGGTTCTGGTTGTCAGTCACCGCCGGGGCCGGTCCTTCCGCAGGAGACAAGGGGATGAGTGTCGGATTCGGTGAGAGTCCGTGCGCGGTCGCACGGCCTTCCGCGATCCTGTTGCCGACGTGGCATCTTCCCACTCCGACAGGAGGTCCCCTCAGTGTCCCCTGCCACACCCGCCCCGGAGAGCGGGGGCGCGGCGCTCGAACTCCTCGTCCACGGAGTCGGCGGAGCCACCCCCGAGTCGATGCTCGACGACCCGCGGACCGTCCGGGTGACCGGCGACCGGACCGCCGCCGTGTTCCGGCGGGGCGAGGACCTCGACGCCGAGGACCATCCCGAGCGGTACGCGGCGCGTCCCGTCCCGGAGGCGTACTGCTGGTCCAATCTGACCTCCGGCGACGGCGCCCGCGCGCTGTGGCTGCTGCTCCTGCCCTTCATGGTGGCCAACCTGGCGCACTGGATGCGGCCGCCCGCCGAGGGCAGGCCGGGCCTGGTGCGGCTCTACGGGGTCCTGGTCCGGCTGGTCGCCCTCACCCTGACCGTCCTCCTCACCGCCGCCGCCTGCGAGGTCGCGCTCGATCTGACGGCCTGGCAGTGCGCCGCCACGCCGGCCTGCACCGACGCGTACTCCTGGCTGGGTTTCCTCTCCGAGGGCCGCGGCGGCTGGTGGTCGCTGCCCGGTCGCCGTCTCGCCCTCGCCGCGCTCGTGCCGACGGCGCTCGTCGGTCTGCTCTGGTACCTCTCCAACCGGACGTGGAGCGCGTACGAGGCGCAGCGCCCGCCCACCGGGTACGACGTCCCCGGCCCCGAGGCCCCGGCCGACACGGAGGCCGCGGACGCCGCCGACCCGGCCGGTCCGGTCGAGCTCCGCCCCGCGCTCGGCCGCCCCGGCTTCTGGTACGGCCGCCGGCTCGTCGCCCGGCTCCGGGCCGCCCACACCGCCGCCGGTTTCCTCACGGTCGCCGCCGCCCTCGTCACGGCCACCGCCCGCGAGGACGCCGACGCCCCCGCCCTCCGCACCGTCCTCGGCTGGGTGCTCCGGGCGGCCGTCGCCGTCCTCGCCGTGGTCGTGGTCTGGGTCGTCTGCCGGCGCGGCCGCAGCGAGCGCCGCCTCGACCTGCGGGTCGAACGGGCCCTCGTCTCCTGGCTTCCCGCCGCCGCCCTCGTCCTCCTCGTGCTCGCCGCCGTGCACGCCGGCTGGTCCCGCCCCCTCCGCCCCTCCTCCGGCACCCTCCCCGGCAACGCCGTCTTCGGCGCCCTCACCCTCGTCCAGGGCGGTCTCGTCGTCGCCCTCGGCGTCGTCGCCCTGCTCCTCCAGCGGCTCCGCAGGGACCCCCGGACCGCCCTGCGCGGACTCGGCGGGCCCGCCGTCGCGATGCTCGCCTGCGCGCTCGCCGGGGTGATGTCCGGGGGAGTGGCCCAGCGCGTCGCCGACTGGCTCGACGGCCCGGCCGGCCACGGCGACGTGCGCATCGGCCCGCCCGTGCTCCTCAGCTGGCAGGCCTCCGTCATCCCCGTCCTGCTCCTGCTGCTCCTCGTCCCCGCCGCGCTGCTCGTCGTACGGACGCTCCTCGACGCCCGGCGCCTGCGCTCCGCCGTCGAGGCCGACTACGACGCCGCCGACGAACGCGACCCGGTCCGTACGGGACAGATCGCGGCCGGCCGGGCCCGCGCCTCGCTCACCGACTCCGCGCCCGTCCTCGTCGGCGTCGTCTCCGGCGCGACCCTGCTCCTCGGGGCCGCTTCCGTGGCCGGCGCCTGGGCCAGCGGCAACGTCCCGGGCAGGGCCTTCGACGGGGCCCACCCCGCGATCGCCTCGCTCGCCTCCGCCACCCAGGCCCTCGGCTCCTGGATGATCGGCCTCGGTTTCCTGCTCTTCGTCACCTGGGGCCGCCGCGCCTACCGGGACGCCTCGGCCCGCCGGACCATCGGCATCCTCTGGGACGTCGGCACCTTCTGGCCCCGCGCCGCCCACCCGTTCGCCCCGCCCTGCTATGCCGAGCGCGCGGTCCCCGACCTGACCTGGCGGATGAGCTCCTGGACCGGCGGCACGGGCGGCCGGCTCGTCATCTCCGGGCACTCCCAGGGCAGCGTCCTCGCCGCGGCCGCCGTCTGGCAGCTGCAGCCCGTCACCCGCCGCCGGGTCGCCCTGCTCACCTACGGCTCACCCCTGGAGCGGCTCTACGGCCGCTGGTTCCCCGCCTACTTCGGCCCCGAGGCGCTGCGCGCCCTGAACCGTACGGTGCACTGCTGGAGCAACCTCCACCGCGCCACCGACCCCATCGGCGGCCCGGTCCGGGTGCCCGCCGAGGACGGCCGGCCGGCCGTCGACAGTGAGGTGCTGCTCGACCCCGTCGCGTACGGCCGCACCCGCGCGCATCCGCTGCCCGAACCGATCCTGGGCCACTCCGACTACCAGGCCGACCCGGCGTTCGCCCGCCACCGCTCGGAACTCCTCGACCGGCTCCCGCCCGCCCTGCCGCACCAGCGCGTGGCGAACGAGGCCGCCGATCAGGGCAGTTCGGGCAGGTCCTCCGGGTAGAGCAGGGTCAGGTCGTCCGTGCTCGCCTCGGTGAGCGCGGCGACCCGGCCCGCGTGCCGCTCCACCATCGACTCGAAGGTCTGCCGCGCCGTCCGGCCGTTGCCGAACGCCGGGCCCTTGGGGAGCTTCTCGAAGTACGTGAGCAGAGCCTCGTCCGTCCCCGGGGAGAGCCGGTACTCGTGCTCGTCCGCCTGCTGGCCGACGATCCGAAGCAGCTCCTCGGGCTCGTAGTCGCCGAAGGTGATGATCCGTGAGAAACGGGAGGCCACGCCCGGGTTGACGGTGAGGAAGCGCTCCATCTCCGCCGTGTACCCGGCGACGATGACCACCACCGCGTCCCGGTGGTCCTCCATCAGTTTCACCAGGGTGTCGATCGCCTCGCGGCCGAAGTCCCGCCCGGAGTCCTCCGGCGACAGCGCGTACGCCTCGTCGACGAAGAGGACCCCGCCGCGCGCCCGGTCGAAGGCCTCCTGCGTACGGATCGCGGTCGAGCCGATGTGCTCGCCGACCAGGTCCACGCGGGAGACCTCCACTAGGTGCCCGCGCTCCAGGACGCCCAGCGAGGCGAGGATCTCGCCGTACAGCCGGGCGACCGTCGTCTTGCCCGTGCCCGGGTTCCCGGTGAAGACGAGGTGGCGGCGGACCGAGGCCGCCTTGAGTCCGGCCTCCTGGCGCCTGCGCCCCACCTCGATCATGTTGGTGAGGGTCCGCACCTCCAGTTTGACGCTCTCCAGGCCCACCAGGGCGTCCAGTTCGCCGAGCACGTCCTGCGAGGAGCGGGTCTCCGGCGCGGGCTCGGGCGCGGCGGCCGGGGCCGCCGGGACGCGCGGCGCGGGCACCGTACCGAGCAGGCCCGCCGACTGCGTGGCCGTCAGGACCGTACCGCCGTCGGGTACGGAGGAGCGGACGGCGCTCTCGTCGCTGGTGCAGTCCTCCGCGCTCGCGCCCTCCTCCGGGAACTCGTAACCGCCGCGCGCGCACCGCTCGGTACGGCACTTGCGCAGGGTCGTGCGGCAGCCGTCCGTGACGTGGAAGCCGTATCCGCCGCTGCCGGTCACCCGGCAGCCGTGGAAGGAGCCGCGGCCCTCCGCCGACACGTAGAAGCCTGCCTCGGCGGGCGAGGTGACCGTGCACCGGTCGATCGTGGGGTCGGCGCCCTTGGTGACGATGACCCCGGTCTGCACGGAGTCGATCGTGCAGCCGCCGAGGGTGCCGCCGCTGCCGTGGTCGCGGAACCAGGCGCCGGTGGAGGCCTCCCGGATCCGGCAGTCGTCGAGCTGGGCCGTGGCCCCGTCGCTCACCGACACCGCCGTGTTCCGCACCTGCGTCAGATCGCTGTCGACGACGTCGACGCGCGAGCCCCGGTCGAGGACGAACAGCGCGTCCGGCACGTCGTGCACCCGGCAGGCGTCGAGGACGGCGGTCGCCCCGTCGCTGACCCACACGGCCGGGTAGTCGCCCGTACTGTCGTGGATCTCGCACTGGTTGGCGTCCACCCGCGTCCCCGGGTCCCACACCGAGAGGCCGTTGCGCCCGAAGCGGCGGACGGTGGACCGGGTCAGGGTGAGGACCGAGCGCGAGCGCAGGTCGACCGCGTTCTCCGGGACGTCGTGGATGTCGCAGTCGGAGAGCGTGAGCACCGCGTCCGTGTCGAGGGTGATGCCGTCGGCCGAGGTGCGGTGCACCGAGGAGTCGGTGAGGTGCGCGGCGGCGCGGGCGGCGATCTGCAGACCGGCGCCCTTGATCTCGTACACCTCGCAGCCGACGCCCTCCAGGCCGCTGCCCTCGCCGGTCACGGCGATCCCGGCGCCGGAGGCGTGGTGCACCCGGCAGCGCTCGAGCCGCGGATGGGCCCCGCCGCGCACCGAGACGCCCGCCTGCCCGGCGGAGACCACCTCGCACTCCTCGAACACGCCGCCCGCGCCGTCGAGCACGGCGATGCCGACCCCGGCGGGATTGTCGACCGTGCAGCGGCGGACCGTGGGCCGGGCGGCGCCCCGTACCTCGATCCCGGCGGCGGAGCGGGTCATGATCCGCAGGTCGAGCAGTTCGGGCGTGCCGTCCTCGACGAGCAGCGCGGGCGCGGCGACGTCCTGCCCCTCGATGTGCAGGTCCTGCACGGTGACGGAGGCGCGGAGGGTCAGCGGCACCCCGTCCGGGGGCGCGATCCGCACCGAGCCGATCCCGCCCTCGGGGCCGCGCAGGGTGACGGCCCGCCGGACCACGAGGTTCTCCCGGTAGGTGCCGGGCGCGACGGTGAGCACGTCCCCGTCTCCGGCGGCCTCCAGGGCGGCGGCGAGAGAGGGGTACTCACCCGTGCGGCGCCGCCACCGCGATGTGCCGGTGTGCGTCACCTGGACCGTGCCCTGTGCCATGGGTGTGTCCTGCCCCCGCCTCATGCCTCGCCGCTGATCCGATGCCCCACCGTAGCGCGCGCGGCGCCGCCGGGTTGACGGGTCGCCGACCCGTGCCCCCACAGACGCCCGACGGCCCTCGGGCACGTGTCACCGCCGGTCCGGGGCGGTCGGGTTCGGTCGCCGAGTGATCGAACCCGAACCCGGGCGGGGGTCGGTGCGGGGCTCAGCTTCCCGTGCCCGTACGGCCCCAGTCGGGGCCCGCCGCCGCCCACGCGCGGTCGAGGCGGGCGTACCGCCCCAGCTCCAGTCTGCGGACCGCGAGGCGGCGGACGAGCTCCACCAGGAGACCGCTGAGGAGCGCGGCCGTCAGGCCGGCGATGATCGCGTGCGCACGCGCCGTCCCGGTCTGCATCGGCGGCTGCACGGGGTGTCCGTCCGGGTCCGTCCAGAGCCGGAAGGCGGCGCCGGGCGCGGAGTGCTGCCGGGCCGTCGACACCGTCCCCGTACGGATCGAGCCGTCCGGCGCCGTCCAGCGGGCCACGACGGAGCGCCGCAGCCGCTCCTCCCCGGCGGTCTCGACGGACCGGGGGCCGCTGACGGGTCCGTCGGCGAGCCGCACCACCCGGGCCGTCGTCGGCAGCCGCTGCTCCTGCTGCGTGCGGACCGCGCGCGACAGCGAGCCGTAGGCGGAGGTGCCGGCCGCCCAGCCGGTCAGCGGCACCGCGAGACAGAGCAGCACGGCCGCCGCGAAGGCGACCCACGCCTCGACGAGATCAGTGGTCCGGCGCAGGGGATTGTGCCGCCAGCGCCAGAGTCCGGTGGCTGCACGCACGTGTGGACCCCCTCGTTGTTCACCGCTCTTCCAACGAGTGTGCCCCGGTGCCTGGTTCCCCGCCTGTCGGACGGGGAAAGGTGAGGCGAACCCCCCGGCGCCGCCGTCCTCAGTCCAGGATCTTCACGGCGTCGCCGACCCGGACGGTTCCGGTGTGCTCGGGGACGAGGTTCTGGCCGAAGATGAGGCGGCCGTCGTTCTTGCGGTGCCGGCCGAGGGTCCGCAGGGGCTCCTTGCCGCGCTCGCCGGTGAGCTGGTCGGTCGTGGTGACGACGCAGCGCCCGCAGGGCCGCGGGACCCGGAAGGTGACCTCTCCGACGGCGAGCCGCGTCCAGCCGTCCTCCGCCCAGGGCGCGGTGCCCTCGATGACCAGGTTCGGCCGGAACCGGTTCATCGGAAGGGGGCCCTCGTCGGCGTGGTCGCCCTGGGCGATCAGGGAGTTGAGGGCGTCGAGCGAGGAGACGGTGGTGACGAGCAGCGGATAGCCGTCCGCGAAGCTCACCGTCTCGCCGGGCAGCGCGTAGTCGGGGTCGACCGGCCGCCGGTGCTCGGGCGCGTCCATGTGCACGAGCCGTACGTCGCTCTCCAGGTACGCGGAGAACCAGGCGGCGGCGGCGTCGCCGGCCGGGACCGCCTCCACGTGGTCGCCGAAGATCTCGACCGTGATGGTGGTCGAGGGGTGCGGGACCTCGACCTCCAGCGTCGGCCGGCCCGGGGCGGACAGGGAGATCCCGCCGCCCGGCAGCGGTTCCGCCGTGGCCAACGCCATCCGGGGGTGACGGCGTTGGGTCACGACCTCGTTCGTGGCGTCGACGACGGTCCACCGGCGGTCCGCGGCGAGCCCCCAGGGCTGCACCTCGGCCTCCGTGCGGGTCAGCGCGCGCATGGCCTTCACCGGGTGGATGTGGACGGAGCGGAGCACAGGAGTCTGCATGGCTTCATCCTGCCAGCCGTACCGGCCCCGGCGGAGGCTGGGTGCGAGGCCGGTCAGTAACCCCCGCCCTGGTAGGGGCGGTTGTACGGGTCGTCGTACGGCGCGGGGGCGGGGACCGGCGCGGGCCGCGGGGCAGCCGGGCGCATCGCCTCGTAGCCGGCGGCGGCCGGGCGGGGCTGCTGCGGGTACTGGCCGCCCGGGTAGCCGCGCGGCGCCACCGGCTGCTGCGGGATGTACGGGGCCGGGGCGGCCTGCAGCGGGACGGGGGCCATCTGCGGTGCGGGCTGCGGGTAGCCGTACCCGCCGCCGTAGGCGGGGGCGGGCTGCGGGCTGGGCGCCGCCGGGAGGGCGGGCAGTGCCGCGGGGAGCGCCGGCAGGTAGGAGCCGCTCGCGGGGAAGCTGCTGCCCGTGTCGTAGGCGGCGGGCACTCGGATCGGGGCGATCTGAGGCGTGCCCCGCTCCGCGACCAGGGAGTCGTAGATCGGGGTGTCCGGGAAGGACGGCGCGGTGTGGAAACCGCCTCCATAGGTGGAGCGGGGGGAGGTCATGGCACATAAGTTAAGCCCACGATGTGCTGGTTGGGGAGCCCCCATCTTCGGGTCATCCGTTTTACGCTGTTTTTCACGCCCTGACCTGCCAAAACATTGTTAAAGACTGCGTTAACGGAGGGGGCTTTTTCCTCCGGTCGAGGGACATCTGTCAACGCCGACGCAGGTGGCGGACTTTCGATCTTGAGCGTCTGAAACTCAGGATTATCGAGCTATTACCGACCGTAACTGCGCTCCGGTGTGTTGCGGATTCCTGTGGTCGTCATGTCGGCGCGTATCGAGACCTTGTCCTTCTTGTGAAACCGCGGGCGGCAAATCAGGCATCAGGGGGCGAACCCGCTTTTGTGTCACGTGACATGTGCGCGACGGGCTGAGAGCGTCCGTGCCCATCAAGGCAGTCCTCCTTGAACGGGTGGGCGGCGATCCCGTCCAACTCCCCATGACTCTCCGGAGAAACCACATGTCCTCGCTCTCCCCCCTCGGCGGCCGAGCACGCCGTCTCGCCCTCACGTCCGGCGCCGCCGTCCTCACCGGCACCCTGATCGCCGCCGGGGCCACCACCGCTTCGGCGGGCGCCGCACCGGAGCACACCGACGCCACCTCCGTCGCGGCCACCGCCTCCGCGCTCGGCCTCGGCGTGAAGGAGAAGCTGGTCGTCAAGGACGTCGTCGAGGACGCCGACGGCACTGTCCACACCCGCTACGAGCGCACCTACGCCGGTCTGCCCGTCCTCGGCGGCGACCTCGTCGTCCACCGCGCCGCCGACGGCGCCGTCAAGGACGTCACCAAGGCCGTCAAGGCGGCCATCCAGGTCGCCTCGCTCACCCCGAAGCAGACCCCGACCACCGCCAAGTCCGCGGCGGTCAAGGCCGCCAAGGCCGCGCGGACCACGGGCGCCGCGGCCGGCGACGCTCCCCGCAAGGTGATCTGGGCCGCCGACGGCAAGGCCGTCCTCGCCTACGAGACCCTCGTCAGCGGCACCCAGGACGACGGCGTCACCCCGAGCCTGCTGCGCGTCGTCACCGACGCCGACACCGGCAGGAAGCTGTACGAGCAGCAGCTGATCGACGACATAGCCGGCGGCATCACCGCCCAGGGCGGCTCCGCGGCCGCCAGGCCGGGCAGCCCCCAGGCCGGCGCGACCGGCACCGGCGTCAGCCAGTACAGCGGCACCGTCGGCCTCAACACCACCACGTCGTCGAAGGGCTTCGACCTCGTCGACAGCGAGCGCGGCGGATCCAGCACCGTCGACCTCCAGCACCGCACGGGCGGCAAGGGCGTCCTCTTCACCGACGCCGACAACGCATGGGGCGACGGCACCCCCGGCCACAACCAGACGGCCGCCGTGGACGCCGCCTACGGCGCCGCCAAGACCTGGGACTTCTACAAGGACGTCCTGCACCGCAACGGCATCAAGAACGACGGCCGCGCCCCGGTCTCCCGTGTCCACTACGGCAACGCCTACCAGAACGCCTTCTGGGACGACCGGTCCTTCGCCATCACGTACGGGGACGGCGCGAACAACCAGCACCCGCTGACCCAGCTCGACGTCGCCGGCCACGAGTTCAGCCACGGCGTCACCTCCGCCACCGCGAACCTGCAGTACTCCGGCGAGTCCGGCGGCCTCAACGAGGCCACCTCGGACATCTTCGGCACCGCCGTCGAGTGGAACGCGAACAACGCCCAGGACCCGGGCGACTACCTGCTCGGCGAGAAGATCGACATCTTCGGCAACGGCAAGCCGCTGCGCTACCAGGACCAGCCCAGCAAGGACGGCCGCGGTTCGGCCGACTACTGGAGCGCCGGCGTCGGCAGCCTCAACGTGCACTACTCCTCGGGCGTCGCCAACCACTTCTTCTACCTGCTGTCCGAGGGCAGTGGCGCGAAGGACATCAACGGCGTGCACTACGACAGCCCGACCGTCGACGGCTCCACGGTCACCGGCATCGGCCGCGACAAGGCGGTACAGGTCTGGTACAAGGCGCTGACCGCGTACTTCACCTCGACCACCGACTACCACGGCGCCCGCGAGGGCACCCTGAAGGCGGCCATCGACCTCTACGGCGCGGGCAGCGCCGAGGTGCGGGCCGTGGACGCCGCCTGGGCGGCGGTGAACGTCAAGGCCTGACCCGTACGGCAGTGAACGAGGGTACGCACGGGGCGGTGTCCGCGGTGCCGGGCACCGCCCCCGCGTGCTCACCGGGCACGGGCGACGCCGGTGTGGCGCCCGGCGAGCACCGCGAGCGCCGACGCCAGTAGGAAGGCCACCGCCGCGACGACCGCCGACACGTGCAGCCCGCCGACCGGGCCGCCCGTCGCGCCGGTGAGCGTGCCGAAGAGCGCCACGCCCATCGCGCTGCCCACCTGGCGCGACACGTGGAACACCGCCGACGCCGTACCGGCCTTGTCCGCGGGGCTCGCCTCCATGACGGTCACGGTGGCCGCCACCACCGTGACCGGAGTCGCGAGACCCGTCGCCATGAGCGCGAACAGCAGCACCGGGTAGGGGGTGTCGGGGCCGGCCGCCAGCCAGCCCAGGAAACCGGCGCTCCCGAGGAGCAGCGCCCCGGCCATCGGCACGTACGGACCGCTCCGGGCGGTCAGACGGCTCGACAGCGGCGCCGCGAGGAAACCCATGCAGACCGAAGGCAGCAGGGCGAACCCGGTGCCCAGCGCGCCGAGTTGACGCTCCTCCTGGAAGTACAGGGTGACGACGAACAGCAGCCCGTAGTAGCCGAAGCTCAGCAGCAGACCGATGAGGTTCGTCGCCGTGAGCGCGGCCTCGCGGAAGAGCGACGGTGGCAGCAGCGGTCGCCTGCCCTCCGGCCGTACCGCCGCCCGCTTCTCCAGGCGCAGTTCGACGGCGACGAAGGCGGCCAGGCACACCACGCCGCCCGCGCACGGCAGCAGCACCTCGGGGGAGGACCAGCCCGCGGACCCCGCCTCGTTGAGCGCACCGGCCACGCCGAGCAGCCCGAGCACGCCGAGCAGCAGACCGGCCGGATCCGACCGGCCCGGCCGGGCCCGCGGACCCGGGGCGGGGACGTGGCGCAGGGTCAGCAGCACCGCCGCCGCGGCCACGGGAAGGTTCACCCAGAACACCGCACGCCAGCCGAAGCCAGCGACCAGCAGCCCGCCGACCGCGGGCCCGGCACCGAAGGCGACCGCCGAGACCAGCCCCCAGAGGCCGACCGCACGGGCACGCCGGTCCCGGTCGGGGTAGGCCGCCCGCAGCAGGGCGAGGGACGCGGGAACCAGCAGCGCGGCCCCCGCGCCCTGGACCAGCCGGGCCGCGATCAGGACCGCCGCCGAGGGGGCGAGGGCGCAACCCGCCGACGCCGCCGCGAAGATGCCGAGCCCGGTGAGGAACACCGCCCTGTGCCCGAAGCGGTCACCGAGTCCACCGCCGACCAGCAGCAGTCCCGCGAAGAAGGCGCTGTAACCGTCGACGATCCACTGCAGGTCCGACGGGCCGGCGTCGAGCGAACGCCGCACGGCGGGCACGGCCACGTTCACGACCGTGACGTCGAGCATGACGAGGAAGTATCCGAGGCTCAACGCGACGAGCGGCGGCAGCGACAGGGAAGGACGGCCCGACGGTGGGCCGGAGGTCGCGGCGGGGGAGAGCGAGGGGTCGGTGGACGTCATGCGAGCCAGTCTCACGGCGCAACACTTCGCTGCCCGTCGAAGTGTCCCCGGCCTAAGCTCGGCGCATGGCAAGGACGACGACCGGCAGGCGCCCGGACCAGGTACACCACCAGCCCGACATCGCCCGGGCCGCGCAGCTGATCGCCGATCCCTCCCGCGCCCGGATGCTGAAGGCGCTCGGCGACGGCCGCGCCCTGGCCGCCGGCCTGCTCGCCGCCGAGGCGGGGGTGAGCGCCGCGACCGCGAGCGCCCATCTGGGCAAGCTCGTCGAGGCGCGCCTTGTCACCATGGAGAGCTCGGGCCGGTGCCGCTACTACCGCCTGGCCCACCCCGACGTCAGCCTCGCCCTGGAGGCGCTGGCCGTCATCGCGCCGCCCCTCCCGGTCACCTCGCTGCGCGCGAGCAGCACCGCCGGCGCCCTGCGCCGCTCCCGTACCTGCTACGACCATCTCGCCGGCCGGCTCGGCGTGGACCTCCTCGACTCCCTGGTGAAGGGCGGCCTGCTCGCCGGACACGACGGCAGCCACCGCCCCGAGGAGTCGGTGCGCGACGGCGCGTCCGGATACGGACACGACGTCGACTACCGCCTGACCGGCACGGGCCGGGAATCGCTGGCCCGGTTCGGCGTCGCCCTGGACCGGCTGCCGGCCCGCCGCCCCCTCGTCCGCTACTGCGTCGACTGGAGCGAGCAGCGGCACCACCTCGCGGGCGCGGTGGGCGCGGCGCTCACCGCGCGGCTCTTCGAACTGCGCTGGCTGCGGTACGGCTCCAGCCCCCGGGTCGTCCACGTGACCGAGGCCGGCACCGAGGGCCTGGCCGGCACCTTCGGCCTGCGGCCGGTGGACTGACCCGGGGTCACCGGGCTACTTCCGCCAGCCCACGGTCTCCGGCAGGGGCGTGGCGAAGATGGTGGCGCCGACGTTGGCCAGGCCGTTCCTGACACCGTAGATGGACGGGCCGCTGAACAGGGGCAGGTAGCCGTACTGCGCCAGGGCCTTGCGCTCGACGGCGTTGGCCTCGGCCGTCTGCCGGGCGGGGTCGGCGATCTCCGAGACGGCGTGGATCTCCTTGTCGAGCGCGGGACTTCCGATGCTCACGAGGTTGGAGGCGCTGTCGGTGCAGTAGAACTCGCACAGGTACCGGGTGCCGAACGGGTCGGGGGCCCGGTTGCCGACGAGGAAGAGGTCGAAGCTGCGGTCGGTGAGGATCTTGGCGAAGTCGGCCTCGGTGGAGTTCTTGAGGCCGACCTGGATGCCGACCGGCTTGAGCATCTGCACGAGGGCGCCCGCGGTGGCCTTCTCCAGCGGGTCGTCGCCGCGCAGGGTGTAGGTGACGGCGAGCTTCTTGCCGTCCTTCTCGCGGATGCCGTCGGCGCCGGGCTTCCAGCCCGCGGCTTCCAGCGTCTTCTTCGCGCTCTCCGGGTCGTGCTTGATCACGGCGCCGACGTTGTCGGAGTAGCCCTTCTGGAAGCTGAAGAGCAGCAGGGAGCCGGGCAGGGGCTCGCTGTAGTCGCCCAGGCCCTGGAACTGGATCTTGGCGATCTGGGTCCGGTCGATGCTCTCCAGGAGCGCCTTGCGCACCTGGACGTCCTGCAGGTTGGGCGACTTGGCGTTGACGTAGAAGGAGTACGCGAACGGGCTGCCGCCCTGGCGGATCTCGGTGCCCTGGACGCCGGAGAGGCGCTTCAGGCCCTCGGCGTCGCCGGCGGAGGAGTAGTCGATCTGGCCGTTCTTGAAGGCGTTGGCCGCGGCGTCCGACTCCAGGTTGACGTAGACGCGCCGGTCGAGCCTGCCCTTCTTGCCCCACCACTTGGGGTTGCGTACGAAGGTGAGGTCGCCGCCCTCGGGGTCGAACGTGCCGACGGTGTACGGGCCGGCGCCCCACTCGGGGTGGACCTTCTTGACGTAGGCGTCGTTGAAGCCGGCCAGGGTGGCGGCCTTGGGGTGCAGGAACGTGGTGAACAGGCTCGACCACCAGGGGGCGGCGCCCTTGAAGTCGATGACCGCCTGCTTGTCGTCCTTGCCGCGCGTGACCGAGGTGATGTGGCTGTAGCCCTCGGTGTCGGTGGCGTTGTACTTCTTGTCCGCGCCGTTGTTGGCCTGCCAGGTCGCCTTGACGGCCGTCCAGTCGATGGGGGTGCCGTCGTTGTAGGTGGCCTTGGGGTTGAGGGTGAGGACCACCCGCTGGTTCCCGCCGTCGGCGCTGACCTTCACGTCGCTGAGGTAGTCCGGGTTGTACTGCGCCTCACCGGTGGGGGAGTACGTGATGACGTCCGGGTTGTACCAGAACCAGACGCGCTTGGCGGTGAGCGTGGCGTTGGCGTTGAAGGGGTTGCCCTGGTCGTCGATGGTGCCGGCGGTGGTGTAGGTGCCGCCGTCCTTGAGGTTTTCGTAGGGCTGGGGGTTGTAGTCGACCTGGGCCGAGGCCGCGGCGGGGGTCGCGCCCTTCCCGGAGGCCTCGCCGGCGCCCGGTGTGCCGGGGCCGGAGGCGCTGCAGGCCGCGACGGCGAGAGCGAGGGCCGCGGTGACGGCGGCTGCGGGGACGGCGATTCTCGATCGCATGGCGGAGTGGATCCTCATTCCTTCATGGGGTGCGGCGGCACCAGGGGGTGCGGTGCCGGCGTGTGGGGCCCGACGTCTGCGGGTGGGGCCGGGGCTCGTGGCCCGGAGCCCGGGATCGGGGTCAGCGGGCGTGACAGGCGTGGCGGTGGCCGGTGCCGGGTGCCGCCGGGCCCAGGGCGGGCCGCTGCGTACGGCATCGCTCCCGCAGTCCCTCGTCGCCGAGCGACCGGTACAGCGGGCAGCGGTCGACGAAGACGCAGCCCCGCGGGAGGTCCGTCGCGCTCGGCTGTTCGCCTTCGAGCACGATCCGCTCGCGGGAGCGCTCGTGCCGGGGGTCGGGTACCGGGATCGCCGAGAGGAGGGCCTCGGTGTACGGGTGCCGGGGGTTCTCGAAGATCGCCTCGGTGCTGCCGGTCTCGACGAGGTGACCGAGGTACATGACCGCGATGCGGTCGGCGAAGTGGCGCATCACGGCCAGGTCGTGCGCGACGACCAGGTACGCGAGGCCGAGTTCGCGCTTGAGCCGGGCGAGCAGGTTGACGACGCCCGCCTGCACGGACACGTCGAGGGCCGAGACCGGCTCGTCCAGGACGACGATCCGGGGCTGGGTCGCCAGGGCGCGGGCGATGCCGACGCGCTGGCGCTGCCCTCCGGAGAGCGCCCCGGGGAAACGGTCCGCCACCGAGGCGTCGAGGCCGACCATGCCGAGGAGTTCCGTCACCCGGGCCCGGATCGCCGGCCCGTCGACACCGACCGCCCGCAGGGGTTCGGCGAGCAGCCGGGAGACGGGGAGCCGCGGGTCGAGGGAGCCCATCGGGTCCTGCATGACGATCTGCACCGCGCCGCGGAGCTCCCGCAGCCGCTCGGCGGCGGCGGAGCCGGAGCCGAGGCCCGCGACGTCCGTGCCGGCGACCTCGATCCGGCCGCTCTCCGGCGGCCTGAGCCGCAGGATCTCGAGGAGCGTGGTGGTCTTGCCGCTGCCGGACTCGCCCACCAGGCCCAGGGTCTCGCCGGCCCGCAGGTCGAATCCGACGTCACTGACCGCGTGGAGGGTGCCGACGCGGCGCCTGAGGAACGCGCCCTTCGTGACGGGGAAGGTCTTGCCCAGCCCCGACACCCGCAGCACCACCTCGCCCGGGCCGGTGCCCTCCGGGGCCTCCGGCCCCCGCGGTGCCGGGAAGAGCGCGTCCACCGCGAGCCGGCCGTCGGCGATCTCGTCGGCGCGCAGGCAGGCGACCTCCCCGTGCCCGGCGACGGGCACCGCCTCGGGCTCCTCCGTACGGCAGCGGTCGAGCACGGCGGGGCACCGGTCCGCGAAGGGGCATCCGGCGGGCAGCGACACCAGGGACGGGGGTTCGCCCCCGATCGGCACCAGGGGGCGGTCCTTCGGGGCGTCGGGGCGGGGCACCGCGCCGAGCAGGCCGATCGTGTACGGCATGGTGGGCCGCCGGAACAGCGCCTCGGCGCCCGCCTGTTCGACGATCCGCCCGGCGTACATCACGGCGACGTCATCGGCGTACCCGGCGACGACACCGAGGTCGTGCGTGATCAGCACGACCGCCGCGCCGGTCTCGGTCTGCGCGGTCCGCAGCACGTCCAGGATCTGGGCCTGGACGGTCACGTCGAGGGCGGTGGTGGGCTCGTCGGCCACGATGACCGACGGTGAGTTCGCCATGGCCAGGGCGATGACGACGCGCTGACGCATGCCTCCGGAGAACTCGTGCGGGAACGACCGTGCCCTGCGCCGCGGTTCGGGGATGCCGACCAGGTCGAGGAGTTCGACCGCGCGGTTCCACGCCGTCTGCTTCGTGAGGTCCTGGTGCACGCGCAGCGCGTCGGAGAGCAGCCGGCCGACCGAGTGGATCGGGGTCAGCGCGGACAGCGGGTCCTGGAAGACCATGCCGATGTCCTTGCCCCGTATCCGGGACAGTTGCCTGTCGTCCAGGCCGACCAGGTCGCGGCCGCCGAGCAGCACCTGGCCCGACACGCGTGCGGTGGGCGGCAGCAGCCCCATGACGCCCATCGCGGTCGCGGACTTGCCCGACCCGGACTCGCCGACGATGCCCAGGGTCCGGCCCGGCAGCAGGTCGAAGTCGACCCCGCGCACCGCCTCGACGGGTCCCGCCTCGGACGGGAAGGAGATCCGCAGGTCCCGCACGGACAGGACGGGGGCCGGCCCGGCGCCGCACGAGGGCGACTGGGGAACGGGCAGGAGGGTGAACGTCATCGTGCGCCTCCCGAGGCCGCCGATACCGAGGTGGGGTCGAGGGCGTCGCGCAGCCCGTCGCCGACGAGCGTCATCGACACGGTGAGCAGGACGACGAGGCCGGCCGGGAACGCGAACAGCCACGGGGCGCTGGTGATGGTGCCGGAGCCGTCGGCGAGCATGGTGCCCAGCGACACGTCGGGGGTCTGGACGCCGAAGCCGAGGAACGACAGGGCCGTCTCGCTGAGCACGGTGGCGACGATCCCGAGGGTCAGGTTGACCACGAGCAGGGAGCCCAGGTTGGGGATGATGTGCCGCAGCACGATCCGCCACGGCCGTACGCCCATGAACTCGGCGGCGAGGACGTAGTCGCGTTCGCGCAGCGACGTGGACAGTGACCAGACGACGCGGGCGGTGGTCATCCAGCCGAAGACGGTGAGCACGAGGATCAGCGCCTGCCAGTCGCCGGCGAGACGGTGCGAGACCAGGGCGAGGATCAGGAACGACGGGATCACG
This sequence comes from Streptomyces sp. NPDC055815, assembly GCF_053616475.1. Lineage (NCBI taxonomy): Bacteria > Bacillati > Actinomycetota > Actinomycetes > Kitasatosporales > Streptomycetaceae > Streptomyces > Streptomyces sp. NPDC055815. The sequence continues at coordinate 17,564 of NZ_JBSHDU010000022.1, forward strand.
AGCAGGAAGTGGATGACCGCCAGGGTCAGCTTCTCCACCCTGCCGCCGAGGTACGCGGCGCCCGCGCCGATCACCGCGGCGAGCGCGATCGTCAGGACCGACACGCTGACCGCGATGACCAGCGAACGCCGCAGGCCGTGCACCGCCTCGGCGTACACGTCGTTCCCGCCCTGATTGGTACCGAACCAGTGGGCCGCGCTCGGCGGCTGGGTGAGCGCGGTGAAGTCCGCGTCGGTGTACGCGAAGGGCGAGAGCAGCCCGCCGAGGACACCGAACAGCACCAGGAGCACGAAGAGCGCCACGCCGAGCAGGGCCCCGCGATTCCGGCCGAAGCGCCGCAGGTACAGCGTCATGTCAGCTCACCCGCACCCGTGGGTCGAGGAGGACGACGGCGATGTCGGCGAGGATCGCGCCGATCGCGGTCATGGCGGCGCCGAACGCCGCGACCGCGACGGTGCCGTGCACGTCGTTCTTGCCGATGGTCTGGATGAAGTACTGGCCCATGCCGTTCCAGCCGAAGACGGTCTCCGTGATGACCGCGCCCGTGAAGACGGCGGGGATGCCGAAGGCCACGGAGGTGGCGGTCGGGATCAGCGAGGCGCGCAGCGCGTGGCGGCGGATCGCCTGGGCGCGGGTCAGTCCGGTGGCGCGCGCGGTGCGCACGTAGTCCGAGCCGATGGCGTCGAGCAGCAGGGTGCGCTGGGTCAGGTGATGGCCCACATAGCCCAGGAGGGTCAGGCTCACCGTCGGCAGGACGAGGTGCTGCACCCGGTCCACCACCGTCGGCAGGAGGCCCTCGACGGCCGGGGACTTCTCCCCGGCGACGTACAGGAAGCGCATTCCCAGGCTCTGGTTGAGCCAGATCCCGACGAGGACCACGGCCAGCGCGGCGACGGCGGTGGGGATGTTGAACAGGAAGACCGACAGCAGCTGGGTGATCCGGTCCCACCAGCCGTACTGCCGGGACGCCGTGGACACGCTCAGCGCGACACCGAGGAGCACCGACAGGAGCGTGGCGGTGGTGACCAGCTGGGCGCTGACCAGCACCCGGAAGCCGATCTCGCCGTTCACCGAGGCCCCGACGGGGGACCTCCCCCAGTCGAAGTGGAGCACCACGTCGCCGAACCAGTGCCACCACCGCTCCACCAGCGGCACCCGTGGGTCGAGGTTGTAGGGCGCCAGGGCCTGGTCGATCTGCGCCTCGGTGCGGACCGGGCGGGTGTCCTTGTACGTGGACCTCGGGTCGAGGAACCAGGCGGCCAGCACGTACGTGACGTTGGTGGCGACCACGATCATGGCGAGCCAGCCGGCCGTCTTGCGCATCAGGTGGCGGAGCATGACCCCGCCTTCCCGTGCGCCGCTGCGAGGGACGCGGAACGAGGTGCGGCGGGGTGGGCCGTACGCAGGGCCGGCGGGGGTGTGCCGGTTATGGACATGCGGGACGTGCTTTCTGAGGGGCGGAAACGCGCAGCCGGTCAGGCGATGCTGTGCTCGCGATGCGGTGCCGGGGTCCACCTGCCTCCGAATCAGAGGGAGTGGGACCTAGCGACGAGTCATTCTGTGGTCATGATCCGCACCACTGGAAGCATTCGCAGGTGGCTGACATGTGATTGCAAGGCGCGCTTCACAAACGCCCGATGGGCGTGGGGGAGGACCCCGGCCGGTACCCCGGAGGCTCACGCGGACGGGGCCCCCGGAGGGTTACGCGGACGGGGCCCCGGAGGGTTACGCGGACGGGGCCCCCGGGGCGGGCGTCGCGCCGCCGACGCGGCGGGTCAGGTCCCGGGCCGTCTGCGCCACGTGCCCCGCGATCCGCCGCCGCTCCTCCTCGTCGACGGCCGCGTCGGAGAAGGTGACCGAGACCCCGGCGATCGGATGCGCGTGATGGTCGAGGACCGGCGCGGCGATCGAGGAGAGGCCCGGCGTCACCTCGCCCTCCTCCGTCGCGTACCCGCGCCGCCGCGCCTGGGTCAGCAGCGCGCGCAGCGCCGTCAGCGTCGCGGGACCGGCGCCGTGCCGCTGCACGAACGCCGACCGGTCGGGGAAGATCGCCCGCACCTGCGCGGGCGGCAGCAGGGCGAGCACGGCCCGGCCGCTCGCCGTCAGATGGGCCGGCAGCCGGACCCCGACCTCGCTGACCAGCGGCGGGCGGCCCGGGGCGCGTTCCTCGATGACGTAGATGACCTCACGGCCGTGCAGGACCGCGAGGTTCGCGTTGTGCCCGGTGCGGTCCACGAGCGAGGCGAGCGGGGCCCGCGCGAGCCGCTGGAACGGCGCCTGGCGCTCGTACCCGGAGGCCAGCTCGAAGGCGCTGACGCCGAGCCCGTAACGCCTCTCCTCCGGCAGATGGACCACGAAGCCGTCCGCCGCCAGGGTGTCGAGCAGGTGGTACGTCGTCGAGCGCGGCAGCCCCACGTCACGGCTGATGGCGGCCGCCGGGACGGGCGCGGCCTGACGGGACAGATAGCGCAGGACGGCCAGCACCTGCGCGGCGGCAGGGACGATGCTCATGGGGCCGAGAGTAGACCAGACGGACCCCGGACCCTCTGTCTGGGATCCCAGACCCAATGTCTGGGATCCCAGACCCGATGTCTTGGATCCCAGACAAGAGCTGCGCCACATGGCTCGCGGACCCCTTCCCGCCTGCGGCTTCATAGGGGCATGAACGTTGTTGTTGGTGTCGGTGCCCTCTCCGCCGACGAAGTCGTGTCCGTTGCCCGCCTCGGCGCCCAGGTGTCCCTCGCGCCCGAGGCGCTCCAGGAGATCGCCCGCAGTCGCGAGGTCGTCAAGGCCCTCGCCGACGACGCCAAGCCCCACTACGGCGTCTCCACCGGCTTCGGCGCCCTGGCCACCCGCCACATCCCCACCGAGCTGCGCGCCCAGCTCCAGCGCAGCCTCGTACGCTCGCACGCCGCGGGCTCGGGCCCCGAGGTCGAGCGCGAGGTCGTCCGCGCCCTGATGCTGCTGCGCCTGTCCACCCTCGCCACCGGCCGCACCGGCGTCCGCACCGAGACCGCCGAGGCGTACGCCGCCCTCCTGAACGCCGGCATCACCCCGGTCGTCCACGAGTACGGCTCGCTCGGCTGCTCCGGCGACCTCGCCCCCCTCGCGCACTGCGCGCTCGCCGTCATGGGCGAAGGCGTCGTCCGCACCGCCGACGGCGAGCGCAAGCCCGCCGCCGAGGCCCTCGCCGAGGCCGGCATCACCCCGGTCGTCCTGGAGGAGAAGGAGGGCCTCGCCCTCATCAACGGCACGGACGGCATGCTGGGCATGCTCGTCCTCGCCGCCCACGACCTGCGCCGCCTGCTGCGCACCGCCGACATCGCCGCCGCCATGAGCGTCGAGGGCCAGCTCGGCACCGACGCGGTCTTCGCCGCCGACCTGCAGGCCATGCGCCCGCACCCCGGCCAGGGCGACAGCGCGGGCAACCTGCGCTCCCTGCTCGCCGACTCGGCGATCATCGCCAGCCACGCGGGCCCGGACTGCACCTACGTCCAGGACGCCTACTCGCTGCGCTGCACGCCGCAGGTCCACGGCACCGCCCGCGACACCCTCGGCCACGCCGAGCTCGTCGCCTCCCGCGAGCTCGCCAGCGCCGTCGACAACCCGGTCGTCACCCTCGACGGCCGCGTCGAGAGCAACGGCAACTTCCACGGCGCCCCCGTCGCCGCCGTGCTCGACTTCCTCGCCATCACCGTCGCCGACGTCGCCTCGATCTCCGAGCGCCGCACCGACCGGTTCCTCGACCCGGCCCGCAACCGCGGTCTGAACGCCTTCCTCGCCGACGACCCGGGCGTCGACTCCGGCCACATGATCGCCCAGTACACGCAGGCCGCGATCGTCTCCGAGCTCAAGCGGCTCGCCACCCCGGCCTCCGTCGACTCGATCCCCTCCAGCGCCATGCAGGAGGACCACGTGTCCATGGGCTGGGCGGCCGCCCGCAAGCTGCGCCGCGCCATCGACGGCCTCGGCCGCGTCCTCGCCGTCGAGCTCTACACCGCCGCCCGCGCCCTCGACCTGCGCGCCCCGCTGACCCCCGCCCCGGCCACCGCCGCGGTGCGCGACGGCCTGCGCGCGACCGTCGAAGGCCCCGGCACCGACCGCTGGCTCGCCCCCGAGATCGAGGAGGCCGTCCAGTACGTGGCCTCCGGCCGCGCCCTGGCCGCCGCCGAGTCCGTGACCGGCGCCCTGGTCTGACCGGGACGCAGTCCCCGACACCTTCCGGGTCCCGCGGGACCCGGAAGGTGCGGCAGGCCGCTGCCGCGCTCGACCCGCCACCCCCGCCCTCCCCGTCCGCGGCGGGCCGGGCAGCCCCCAGAAGGAGCCGTTCCCCCGGTGAATGACCTGCCGACCGCCACGGTGCACAACAGCGTCGGGCAACTGCGCGCCGACGCCTGGAGCTCACTGACGGACCTCACCCACCGCCTCGCCGCACAGGGCGCGGACGGCCGCCCGGGCCCGGGCCCCACCGCGCGCATCGAGGAACTCCTCCGCCTCCTGGCGCCCGTCGAGCGCTGCTGGGCCTTCCCCGGCACGGCCGGACTGACGGAACTCCGCGGGCTGTACGCGCAGCGGGACCATCGGCAACTCGCCCGGCGCACCGAGGAGTTCTACCGCGACCTGGCAGGACACCGGCACCACGGCACCGCCCCGCACACCGCCGCCGCTCCCGACGACACGACGGCCGGCGTGCACCTCCCGCCCGCAGCCTCCACCCCGTACTTCGAGGTCCTCGTCGTCGGCGACCTGGACGCCGCCGAGGAACAGGAGCTGCGCGGCGAACTGCGCCGACTGCGCCGCCCCGAGGACGAGTTCGCGTACGAGATCGTCGTCGCCCCCAGCTTCGAGGACGCGGTCATCACGTCCCTCGTCAACTCCGGGCTCCAGGCCGTCGTCATCCGCGACCGGTTCACCGACCGCTCCCGCCACGACCTCAGCGTCGTCCGCCGCTTCTTCGACGAGACCGCCGACCACTCCGGCACCCCCGGGGACAGTGGCGAACGGATCCGCGCCCTCGGCGACCGACTCCTCGCCCTGCGCCCCGAACTCGACCTCTACCTCGTGTCCGAACGGGCCGTCGAGTCCACGGCGGGCCGCATCGGCCGCCGCTTCCGGCGCGTCTTCCACGCCCGCGAAGGCCTCCTCGAACTGCACCTGTCGATCCTGAACGGCATCACCGAACGCCACCGCGCCCCGTTCTTCACCGCGCTGCGCGCCCACAGCCGCAAGCCCACCGGCGTCTTCCACGCCCTGCCCGTCTCCCGCGGCGCCTCGGTGCTCAACTCGCCCTGGATCCCGGAGATCGCCGACTTCTACGGGCTGAACATCTTCCTCGCCGAGACCTCCGCCACCTCCGGCGGCCTGGACTCCCTGCTCGCCCCCACCGGCCCGCTGCGCGAGGCCCAGGACCTGGCCGCGGAGGCCTTCGGCGCCCGCCGGACGTACTTCGTCACCAACGGCACGTCCACCGCCAACAAGATCGTCGTGCAGGCGCTCGTACGCCCCGGCGACATCGTGCTGGTGGACCGCAACTGCCACAAGTCCCACCACTACGGCCTCGTCCTCGCCGGCGCCCATGTCGTCTACCTCGACGCCTATCCCCTCGACGAGTACGGCATGTACGGGGCCGTGCCGGTGGAGGAGATCAAGCGGAAGCTGCTGATGCTCAAGCACGAGGGCGTCCTGCACCGCGTCAAGCTCCTCATGCTCACCAACTGCACCTTCGACGGCATCGTCTACAACCCGTCGCGCGTCATGGAGGAGTGCCTGGCCCTCAAGCCGGACCTGGCGTTCCTGTGGGACGAGGCCTGGTTCGCCTTCGCCCGCTTCCACCCCGTCTACCGCCGGCGCACCGCCATGGCCGCGGCCCGCGCCCTCACCGAGCGCTACCGCGACCCCGAGTACGCCGACACGTACGCGGCCCACCGCGCGGGCCTCGGCGACGACCCCGACGACGAGACCCTCGCCACCACCCGGCTGATGCCCGATCCGGAGAAGGTCCGCGTCCGCGTCTACGCCACGCAGTCCACGCACAAGACGCTCACGTCGATGCGCCAGGGCTCCATGGTCCACGTCTTCGACCAGGACTTCCGCCACAAGGTCGCCGAGGTGTTCCACGAGGCGTACATGACGCACACCTCGACCTCGCCCAACTACCAGATACTCGCCTCGATGGACCTCGGCCGCCGGCAGGCCGTCTTCGAGGGCTTCGCCCTCGTGCAGAAGCAGCTCGAACAGGCCGGTGTGCTCCGCGACGCGGTCGCCCAGCACCCGCTGCTCAACCGCTACCTGCGCATCCTCACCACGCCGGAACTCATCCCGCACCGCTTCCGCCCCTCCGGCATCGAACAGCCCCTGCGCACCGGCCTCGCCCGGATGGAACGGGCCTGGGAGGAGGACGAGTTCGTCCTCGACCCGACCCGCGCCACCCTGCACATCGGGCTCACCGGCATCGACGGGGACACGTTCAAGCACGATCTCCTGATGGACCGGCACGGCATCCAGGTCAACAAGACGACCCGCAACACGCTGCTGTTCATGACGAACATCGGCACCACCCGGAGCTCCGTCGCCTACCTGATCGAGGTACTCGTCCGGATCGCCGAGGACCTGGAGGAACGCATCGGCGAGATGAGCCCGCACGACCGGGCCGCCCACGACAGCGCCGCCACCGGACTCGGCGCAGGCTCCGCCGCCCTGCCGGACTTCAGCGCGTTCCACCCGGCGTTCCGGCCGAGCCCGCGCACCCCCGAGGGCGACATGCGCGCGGCGTTCTTCCTCGCCTACGACGACACCGAGTGCGAGCACCTCTCGATGGACGCCCTCAACGACGCCATGGCGCAGGGCCGCACGGTCGTCTCGGCCACGTTCGTCACCCCGTACCCGCCCGGCTTCCCCGTGCTCGTCCCGGGTCAGGTCGTCAGCAAGGACGTCCTGACCTACATGGCGGCTCTCGACACCCGCGAGATCCACGGATACGACCCCGCCGTCGGGTACCGGGTCTTCACCGAGAGCGCCCTGGAGACACGCCACACCGCCGAGCGCTAGCCGGCCCGACCCACGCCACCTCCTCCCCGCCCGCGGCCCGGGCGGCGGGGGAGGATGTCGTGTTTTCCGACCGACCCACGTTTCGACCAGATCCAGAAGGAAGAGCACCCCTCATGGCACCTCAGATCCTGCGCGCACAGGACCGTACCCCCGCCCCGTGGAAGAACGGCGGCGGCATCACCACCGAGGTCATGGCCCATCCCCGGGGCGCAGGCACCGACGACTTCGCGTGGCGGATCAGCGTCGCCGACGTCGCGAGCAGCGGCCCCTTCTCCGCGTTCGAGGGCGTCGACCGGATCATCACCGTCGTCGACGGGCCGGGCATGGCCCTCACCGTCGACGGCACGGAGCACGTCGTGGACACCCGCTACGCGCCCTTCGCCTTCTCCGGCGACGCCACGACCGACTGCCGGCTGCTCGACGGCCCGATCGTCGACTTCAACGTGATGGTCCGGCGCGGCGCGACGCGGGCCGACGTGTCCGTCGAACGCCGCTCCACGGTCCTGCGCCCCGCCCCCGGGACCCGCGTCCTCGCGATCGTCCTCGACGGCACCGCGGCCCTGGACCGGGAGCCCGTCCGCCTCGGCCGGCTCGACGCGGTCCTGCTCCACGACGACGAGGACCCCGTCGACATCACCGTCGACGGGGTCCTCGCGATCGTCGCCCTCACGGACGTCCGCTGAGCGGACGAGGCCGGAACAGCCGCGGCCGCCAGGCCGCGGCTCTCACCTGCCGGGCGACCTGGCGACCTGTTCGGGGGAGGGCGTCACGCCCAGGTGGTGACCGTCCGGTGCACCAGACGGGCGCCGGCCCGCGCCGTGCGCTGGTCGACGTCGAACTCCGGATTGAGCTCGGCGACATCGACGACCACGAGCTTGCCGCTGCGCGCGACCCGGGTGCAGACCCGCTCGACGACCTCCATCGGCACGCCGTACGCGGCGGGCGCGCTGACTCCGGGGGCGACGGCCGCCGGCAGCACGTCCAGATCGATCGTCAGATGCACGAGGTCGCAGCTCGCGAGGAACGCGTCGACGAACGACTCGACCCGCTCCAGGTCGAGCAGCCCGCACTCGGTGTCCGCCAGGTAGCGCACCCCGAGCGACTCCGCGGTGCGGAACAGGGTCTCGGTGTTCGCGGCCTGGCTGATGCCCAGCGCCCAGTAGTTGAGCTCGCGGCCGTGCCGCCGCTCGTTCCGCGCCATCTGCAGGAACGGCGTGCCCGAGCTGGGCCGCACGTCGTCGCGGAGATCGAAGTGCGCGTCGAGGTTCAGCACGCCGAGCCGCCGGCCGGCCGTCAGCGCCCGCGTACGCTCCAGACCGCTGTACGTCCCGAACGCGACCTCGTGGCCGCCGCCGAGGACCACCACCGGGTGGCCCGCGTCGACGAGGTGCGCGACCGCGCGCCCCAGCCGTTCCTGACCGGCCTCCAGGGCGTCGTCCGCGTCGCCGACGACCTCCACGTCACCGGAGTCGAGGGCCCGCAGCGGCTTCGGCAGCGCCATCGAGGCGAGGGCCCGCCGCAGGGCGCCGGGGCCCTGCGCGGCGCCCTGCCGGCCCTTGTTGCGGCGCACGCCCTCGTCGCTCGCGAATCCGACGAACGCCACGTCGCCCGGCTCGGTCAGCTCCGGATCGAGCTCGACGGCGTGGTGCCACCGCAGGTGCTCCGGGCCGGGCCCGTCGTCCCGGCCCGTCCAGGGGCCGGCGGGGACGTCCGTGAGCGGGGGAGCGGTCTCCTGGAAGGTCCTCACGCGGCGCCGTCCGCGGACTCGGTCATCGGGATGCGCACGCCGCGCTCCTCGGCGACCGAGGCGGCGTACTCGTAACCGGCGTCGACGTGCCGGATGACACCCATGCCGGGGTCGTTCGTCAGGACGCGCTCCAGCTTGCGGGCCGCGAGCTCGGTGCCGTCGGCGATGCAGACCTGGCCGGCGTGGAGGGAGCGGCCCATGCCGACGCCGCCGCCGTGGTGGATGGAGACCCAGGAGGCACCCGAGGAGGTGTTCACCAGGGCGTTGAGCAGCGGCCAGTCGGCGATGGCGTCGGAGCCGTCGAGCATCGACTCGGTCTCGCGGTACGGGGAGGCCACCGAACCCGAGTCGAGGTGGTCGCGGCCGATGGCGACCGGCGCGGACAGCTCGCCGTTGGCGACCATCTCGTTGAACTTGAGGCCGGCCAGGTGGCGTTCGCCGTAGCCGAGCCAGCAGATGCGCGCGGGCAGGCCCTCGAAGGCGACGCGCTCACCGGCCATGTCGAGCCAGCGGTGCAGGTGCTTGTTCTCGGGGAACAGCTCCTTGATCGCCTTGTCGGTGGCCTCGATGTCCTTCGGGTCGCCGGACAGCGCGGCCCAGCGGAACGGGCCGAGGCCCTCCTCGAACAGCGGGCGGATGTGCGCCGGCACGAAGCCGGGGAAGTCGAAGGCGCGGTCGTAACCGGCCTTGCGGGCCTCGTCGCGGATGGAGTTGCCGTAGTCGAAGACCTCGGCGCCCTTGTCCAGGAAGCCGACCATGGCCTCGACGTGCAGGGCCATCGACGCGCGCGAGCGCTCGGTGAAGCCGGCCGGGTCGGCCTCGCGCTCCTTGTGCCAGTCCTCGACCGCGATGCCGACGGGCAGGTAGGCCAGCGGGTCGTGGGCGGAGGTCTGGTCGGTGACGATGTCGATCGGGGCGCCGCGGCGCAGCAGCTCCGGGAAGATCTCGGCGGCGTTGCCGACGACGCCGATGGACAGGCCGCGGCGCTCGTCGCGGGCCCGGACGGCCAGTTCGAGGGCGTGGTCCAGGTGGTCGGCCTTCACGTCCAGGTAGCGGGTGCCGATGCGGCGGTCGATGCGCGTCTCGTCGACGTCGACACAGATCGCGACGCCGTCGTTCATCGTCACGGCCAGCGGCTGGGCGCCACCCATGCCGCCCATGCCGGCGGTGAGCGTGATCGTGCCGGCCAGCGTGCCGTCGAACTTCTTGCGGGCGACGGCGCCGAAGGTCTCGTACGTGCCCTGCAGGATGCCCTGGCTGCCGATGTAGATCCACGAACCGGCCGTCATCTGGCCGTACATGGTCAGGCCCTCGGCCTCCAGCTTGCGGAACTCCTCCCAGTTGGCCCAGTCGCCCACCAGGTTGGAGTTGGCGAGCAGCACGCGCGGCGCCCACTCGTTCGTGCGCATCACGCCGACCGGCTTGCCGGACTGCACGAGGAGGGTCTCGTCGTCCTTGAGCGTCTTGAGCGTGCGGACGATGGCGTCGTACGCCTCGTGGTTGCGGGCGGCCTTCCCCGTACCGCCGTAGACGACGAGGTCCTCGGGGTGCTCGGCGACCTCGGGGTCGAGGTTGTTCATGAGCATCCGCAGGGCGCCTTCCTGCTGCCAGCCGAGGCAGTTCAGTGCGGTGCCGCGGGGGGCCCGGACGACGCCCGGCGCTTCGTGGGAAGGGCTGGTCATGTGTGCTCCTCAGGGGGATCGAGCCGTTGTGCGCCTTCATGACACGCGAGCGGCGGAGCCGGGACCAGCGGCGGCGCCCGGGTCTCTCGGATCCGAGACACTTCCCCGGGGAGGGGACCGTCGGCCCGACCGCCGACGGCGCCGCTCGCCTAGGATCGTCGCAGGCAGGAGGCAGGGGGAGCGGATGGCGAGGACGGTGGGCGGCGTGGTCGTGGACCCGGCGGAGCTGGCCCGGTGGTACGCGCAGGGCGGGGGCGGTTCCGTGCCCGCGTACCAGCGCGTCAAGGAGCTCGTCCGGCGGCAGATCGGCGACGGCCACTGGCAGGAGGACGACGCCCTGCCCTCGGAGAGCCAGTTCGTCGACGCCCTCGGCCTGTCCCGCATGACCGTCAACCGCGCCCTGCGCGAGCTGGCCGCCGAGGGCGTCATCCGGCGCGTCATGGGCGTCGGCAGCTTCGTCGCCCAGCGCAAGGCGAGCTCGGCGCTCCTGGAGGTCCACAACATCGCCGCCGAGGTGGAGCACCGCGGCCACCGCTACACCGCCCGCGTGCTGTCCCTGGGCGAGGAGAAGGCCGACGACAGGACCGGCGCGCACCTCGGTCTCGGCACCGGGCAGCCGGTCTTCCGTTCGCGGGTGGTGCACTACGAGGACGGGGTGCCGCTCCAGCTGGAGGACCGCCACGTCAACCCGGCCTTCGCCCCCGGCTATCTGGACCAGGACTTCACGTTGCAGACGCCGTACGCGTTCCTGTCGAAGGTCGCGCCGCTCGGCCGGGGCGAGCACATCGTGGAGGCGGTCCTGGCGTCGCCCGAGGAATGCGCGGTCCTCGACATCGGGCCGGCCGAGCCGTGCCTGCTGATCGAACGCCGCACCTGGTCGCGGGACGCGCTCGTGAGCATCGCGCGCCTGCTCCACCCGGGCTCCCGGTACCGCCTCGAAGGCGCGTTCGCCACGCACTGAGACGGCGCTGAACCGGCGCTGAGACGGATCAGGCGGCGGTCTGCGCCCCCGCGCCCGTCGGCGCGTGCCCCGAGACCGCCGCGGTCAGCCGCGCCGCACCCTGCGCCAGGGCCTCGCGCACCTCCTCGGTGTCGTGGCGGGCGTGGTGGCGGCGCCAGGTGGTGCTGATCGCGGCGACCGGCCGCTCGTTGTGGTCGAACGCGGCCACCCCCATCGAGCAGAAGCCCTGGGACACCAGCTCCACCTCCTGCGACCAGCCGCGCTCCCGCTCCCGGGCCAGCTCACCGGCCAGTTCCGGCAGGGAGCGCGGACCGCGGCCGGTGCGAGTGGTCAGATCGCCGGGCCGGGAGAACAGCGCCCGCAGCTGCGCCTCCGAGGTGTGGGCCAGGATGGCGCGGCCGTTGGCCGTCAGATGGGCCGGCAGCCGAACGCCGACGTCCGTCACGAGTGCGATGTCGATGTCCCCCGCCCGGGCCGGGGGCCGCTCCTTGAGCAGGTAGACCGTCTCCGCCCCGTGCAGGATGCCGAGGTGCACGGTCTGGCCCAGGCGGCTCGCGGCCGCGCGCAGGATCGGCCGGGCGAGCCGCTCCAGGGGTTCGTGGCGCAGATAGGCCGAGCCCACCTCGAAGGAGGCGACGCCGAGCCCGTACGCCTGCTCCGACGGGACGTAGGTGACGAAGCCGCGGTCGGTCAGCACGGTGAGGATGTGGTACGCGGACGAGCGCGGAATGCCCAGGTCACGGGCGAGCGTGGCGGCCTGTACGAGGCCGGGCCGGCCGGCGAGGTACACGAGCATGTCCAGGGCGCGCGCGACGGCCGGGGAAGCGCTGGAGGCCGGACCGGGCGTCTGACTGCGTTCACTCATCGGATCACCTCTTGACGCACCTGTATAGACAGGAATATACAGGCTGGCGTTCGCCGTCGAAAGCTCGGACGACAGGCCGGTGCCGCGAGGCACACCGCTCCGCCAGGTCCTCCGGCTCGCTCCGCGGCACCCCGCCCCCCCCCAAGAGGGAGACACTCGTTTGCGTACCGAAAACGCCGGTCTGAGCCGCGGGCTCACCTCACGGCACATCCGCTTCATCGCCCTCGGCTCCGCGATCGGCACCGGGCTCTTCTACGGCTCCTCCGCGTCCATCGAGGCGGCCGGCCCCGCGGTCCTGCTCGCCTACCTGATCGGCGGCGCCGCCGTCTTCCTCGTCCTGAGGTCCCTCGGCGAGATGGCCGTGGCGTCCCCCTGCGCCGGCTCCTTCGGCGAGTACGCGAACCGGCACCTCGGGCCGCTCGCCGGCTTCGTCACCGGCTGGACGTACGCCTTCGAGATGGTCATCGTCGCCGTCGCCGACGTCACCGCCATCGGTGTCTACATGGGCTTCTGGTTCCCGGAAGTCCCGCGCTGGATATGGGTCCTGGCCGCCGTCCTCGTCGTCGGCGCGCTCAACCTCGTCAGCGTCAAGGTCTTCGGTGAGCTGGAGTTCTGGCTCTCCCTCGTGAAGATCGTCGCCATCGTCGCGATGATCGTCGTCGGAATCGCGGTGATCGCCTTCGGCCTCGGCGGCGGCCACGTCCACGTCGGCATCGACAACCTCTGGGCCGACGGAGGATTCTTCGCCGGAGGCGTCGACGGCTTCGTGATCTCGTTCGCCATCGTCATGTTCGCCTTCGGCGGCACCGAGATCATCGGCGTCACGGCGGGCGAGGCGGAGTCCCCGGAGAAGACCATCCCGGGCGCGGTGAACGCCATCCCGCTGCGGATCATCCTCTTCTACGTGCTGACCCTCGCCGTGATCATGTCGATCACCCCCTGGCAGCAGATCAGCGACTCGGGCAGCCCCTTCGTGCAGATCTTCGCCGGCGTCGGCCTCAAGTCCGCGGCCGCCGTCCTCAACGTCGTGGTCCTCACGGCTGCCCTGTCCGCCATCAACAGCGACATCTTCGCCGCGGGCCGCACCATGTACGGCCTCGCCGAGCGCGGCCACGGCCCCTCCGCCATGCGTCGCACGACGCCCAACGGCGTGCCCTGGGTGACCACCCTCGTCATGATCGGCGCCCTGCTCCTCGGCGTGGTCCTGAACGCGCTCGTCCCCGGCGAGATCTTCCTGATCATCTCCTCCGTCGCCACGTTCGCCACGGTCTTCGTCTGGGTGATGATCCTGCTCACCCACATCAAGGCCCGGCGCGCGATGACCGCCGAGGAGTCCGCGGCCCTGAAGTTCCCGGCCCCGTTCTGGCCCTACGGCCAGATCGTCGCCCTCGTCTTCATGGCGGCGGTGCTGGTCCTGCTCGGCGTCCACGAGAGCACCCGCGTGGCGCTCGAGGTCGGCGTGGTCTGGCTGGCCCTGCTCACGGTGGTCCACCTCCTCGCCGTCCGCCGCGGGCGGCCCCGGCCCGCGGTCGGCGCCGCGCCCGCCGACACCCCCGCGGCGGCGGATCAGCCCGCCCGGATCGGCTGACCCGCGGCCGGGCGAGGGCGGCCCGGGCCGTTCACCGGTCCGGCGCCGCCTCCGGGCGGGCATACGTCCGGCCCTTCCACGCGGCGCCCTGGCCCCGGTAGTGACGGACCGCCGAGTCCACCGTCATCAGGAGATAGAGGAACGCGGTGAACGGCAGCAGCGGAGCGAGCCACAGCGACTGCCGGTAGTAGCGGAGCATCGGCACGTACGTCCCCGCCATCACCGCCCAGGCGAGCCCGCCCGCCCAGGCCGTCACCGCGTCCCCGGTCCACACCCCCGCCACCAGTGCCGCCGGCGGCACCAGATAGACGAGGGCGAGACCCGCCACCGTCCCCGCGAGCAGCAGCGGGTTGTGCCGCAGTTGCGCGTACGCGCTCCGCGCGATCATCCGCCACAGCTCGCCCAGGCCCGGATACGGGCGGACGCTGTCGACCCGCTCCGCGAGGCCCAGCCAGATCCGGCCCCCGGCCCGCCGCACCGCCCGCGCGAGCGACACGTCGTCGATCACGGCCTGCCGGATCACCTCCGGCACGTTCGCCGCCACCGCCGCCTCCGTCCGCAGCAGCACGCAGCCGCCCGCCGCGGCCGTCGCCAGCGGCCGCGGCCGGTTGATCCAGCGGAACGGGTAGAGCTGGGCGAAGAAGTAGACGAACGCCGGCACCACCAGGCGCTCCCAGAAGCTCGCGACCCGCAGCCGCGCCATCTGCGACACCAGGTCCAGATCGTGCTCCACGGCCGCCGCGACGAGCCGCCGCAGACTGTCCGGCTCGTGCGCGATGTCCGCGTCCGTCAGGAGGAGGTACTCCGGCCCACGCGCGCGTGCCCGTGCCATGCCGTGCCGCAGCGCCCACAGCTTCCCCGTCCAGCCCGGCTCCGGCTCTCCCGGCGACACGACCGTCAGCGGCAGCCCGCCGTACCGCTCGGACAGCTCCACGGCGAGCTTCCCCGTACCGTCCGTGCTCCCGTCGTCGACGAGGAACACCTCCGCGGCCCCCGGATAGTCCTGTACGAGGAGCGAGGGCAGGCTCATCGGCAGCACCTCGGCCTCGTCCCGCGCCGGCACCACGACGGCCACCCGCGGCCACCCGCCGGCTCGGGGCCCGCGCGCCGGCGGCAGCCGCTGATCCGTGCGCCAGAAGAAGCCCTGGCCGAGCAGCAGCCAGACCCAGGCGGCCAGGGAGACGATCGAGAACCAGGCGAAGGTGCTCATTCGCGGCAGTCTGCCCCAGATCGCGGGCCGCGCGAGGCTCATCGGCTAGGGTGACCGGGTGAAGATCGCGCTCATGGACTCCGGAATCGGCCTCCTCCCCGCGGCCGCCGCGGTGCGGCGGCTCCGGCCGGACGCGGATCTCCTCCTCTCCAACGACCCCGACGGCATGCCGTGGGGCCCCCGCACCCCCGAGGACCTCACGGGGCGCGGCCTCGACGTCGCCCTCGCCGCCGCCGCGCACCGGCCCCAGGCACTCATCGTGGCCTGCAACACCGCCACCGTGCACGCCCTCCCGGCCCTCCGCGCCGCCCTCGAACCCGAGATCCCCGTCATCGGCACGGTGCCCGCGATCAAGCCGGCCGCCGCGGCCGGCGGCAAGGTCGCCATCTGGGCCACCCCCGCCACCACCGGCAGCGCCTACCAGCGCGGACTCATCCGCGACTTCGCCGACGGCGCCGAGGTCACCGAGGTGCCCTGCCCGGGTCTCGCCGACGCCGTGGAGCACGCCGACACGGACGCCGTGGACGCCGCCGTCGCCGCGGCCGCCGCGCTCACCCCGACCGACGTCCGCGCCGTCGTCCTCGGCTGCACCCACTACGAACTCGTCGAGCAGCGGATCCTCGCCGCCCTGCAGGACCGCCGCCTGGCGGGGCTGCCGCCGATCGTCTTCCACGGCTCCGCCGAGGCCGTCGCCGCCCAGGCCCTGCGCCGGATCGGCGCCGAGCCCGCGCCCGAAGCGGACCCCACCGGCACCCTCTCCGTCCTGCTCAGCGGACGGCCCGGCGAGCTCCCCGCCACCGCCCTGACCTACGCCGAGGGCCGCGCCCTCGCCGCCACGGCCGCCGTGCGCTGAGCACCCCCCGGACCGCTCACCGAGCATCCGGCGGCGCACACCGACGCCTCGCCAAGCATCCCGGCGCCGCACACCGACGCCTCACCGAGCATCCCGGCGCCGCACGTCAGCACCCTCACCGAGCGTCACCAGAAGACCGCGCTCCGGCGCGCTGCTTCTTCCGATCCTGGGTACTCTCCCCTTATGAGGGAGCACTCCCGGGACTCGAACCCGCGCGCCGACGAGCCGGCACCCGCCGTCTGGACCGGCCGCGCCACCAACCGCTTCCAGTGGGTCGCGGCCGTCGCCGGCGCCGCCTGCATGGCCCTGGGCATCACCCTCGCGGTCGAGTCCGCGTGGACCTCCGGCATCGCCGCCCTCCTGATGGCCGTCATCGGCTGCGTCGCCGCCGGGCTGCTCGTCCTCTTCGGCACCCTCGCCTTCGTGCACGTCGCCGTGAAGGTCGACGACCGCGCCATGGAGGTCCGCTGCGGCCACATCGGCGTGCCGCGCCGCCGCATCCCGCTCAACCAGGTCGTCGGCGCCGACTTCGCGCCCAGCGTCACCCCGCGCCAGTGGGGCGGCTGGGGCTATCGCTGGCGGCCCGAGAAGGGCACGGCCGTGGTCGTCCGGCGCGGCGAGGGTCTGGTCCTGCGCCTCGGCGACGGCCTGACCTTCACGGTGACCGTCGACGACGCCGAATCCGCGGTCCGTGTCATCCGCGCCCGCCTCCGCCACCCGGCGCCGCCGGTCCCGCCCGCCGCGACCGGTGTCTGACCGGGCCGACGAGACACCCCCGTACACCCCCCGGAGGACCCTCCGCGGCCGGGCCGCACCGCCCTCCTCGCGGCTGCGGAGGACACGTAGACTCCGCAAGGTGAGCGCCACCATCACCCCCGTCGACGCGTCCGGACCCGACACCGCAGCCACGCCGGCCTCCCGGCTCCGGCGGCTCGTGCGGCCCGGGGCGGCTCTGCTGTCCGGGATCCTGCTCTACCTGAGCTTCCCGCCGCGCCCCCTGTGGTGGCTCGCGCTGCCCGCCTTCGCCCTGCTCGGCTGGACCCTCCGGGGCCGCCGTCCCCGTGCCGGGTTCGGCCTCGGCTACCTCGCCGGACTCGGCTTCCTGCTGCCGCTCCTCGTGTGGACCGGCGAGGAGGTCGGCGCCGGTCCGTGGCTCGCGCTCGCCGCCGTCGAGGCGCTGTTCGTGGCCGCGGCGGGACTCGGCATCGCGGCCGTCTCCCGGCTCCCCTGGTGGCCCTTCTTCGCCGCCGGGGTGTGGATCCTCGCGGAGGGGGCACGCGCCCGCGTGCCCTTCGGCGGCTTCCCCTGGGGCAAGGTCGCCTTCGGGCAGGCCGACGGCCTCTTCCTGCCGCTCGCCGCCGTCGGCGGCACCCCCGTGCTCGGCTTCGCCGTCGCCCTCTGCGGCTTCGGCCTGTACGAGGCGGTCCGGCGGTTCCGCGCGTACAAGGCCACCGGCACCGTCCCGCGCGGCCCGCTCGCCGCCGCCGCGCTCTCCGTCTTCCTCCCGGTCACCGGCGCCCTCGCCGCGCTGCCCCTCGTCGACGACTCCGCCGAGGACGGCACCGCCACCGTCGCCGCCGTCCAGGGCAACGTGCCGCGCCTCGGCCTCGACTTCAACGCCCAGCGCCGGGCCGTCCTCGACAACCACGTGGCCCGCACCCGCGAGCTCGCCCAGGCCGTCAAGGAGGGCCGCGAGCCGCAGCCCGACTTCGTCCTGTGGCCGGAGAACTCCTCCGACATCGACCCGTACGCCAACGCCGACGCGGCCGACGTCATCGACGGCGCCGTCAGGGAGATCGGCGTGCCGACGGTGATCGGCGCCGTCGTCACCCCCGAGACCGGCAAGCTCCGCAACACCCTCATCGAGTGGGACCCCGAGCGCGGTCCCGTGGCCACGTACGACAAGCGGCACGTCCAGCCCTTCGGCGAGTACATCCCGATGCGGTCCTTCGTACGGATCTTCAACAGCAACGTCGACCGGGTGGCCCGCGACTTCGGCGCCGGTACGAAGGTCGGCGTCTTCGACCTCGCCGGTACGAAGGTCGGCCTCGCGACCTGCTACGAGGCGGCCTTCGACTGGGCCGTGCGCGACACCGTCACCCACGGCGCCCAGCTGATCACCGTCCCCAGCAACAACGCCACCTTCGGCCGCAGCGAGATGACCTACCAGCAGCTCGCGATGAGCCGGGTGCGCGCGGTCGAGCACAGCCGGTCGGTCGTCGTGCCCGTCACCAGCGGCGTCAGCGCGGTCATCCGCCCCGACGGGGAGATCGTCGCGCAGACGAAGATGTTCACCCCCGACGTCCTCGTCGAGAAGGTGCCGCTGCGCTCCTCGCAGACCCCCGCGACCCGCCTGGGCACCCTGCCCGAGGCCCTGCTCGCCGTGCTCGCGGCGGCCGGACTCGGCTGGGCCGCCGCCCGCGCGGTCCGCGCCCGGCGCACCCCGGCGGCCTGAGCCCCGGGGGCCCGCCGTGACCCCGGCCCCGATCCGTGGATGATCTAGGGTCGGGGCATGGCTACTCCTGACTTCATCCTCGAACTGCGCAAGACGGCCGGCCACCAGCTGCTCTTCCTGCCGGGCGTCAGCGCCGTCGTCTTCGACGACCGGGGCCGGGTCCTGCTCGGCAAGCGTGCCGACAACGGTCTCTGGGCGGTCGTCGGCGGCATCGTCGACCCGGGGGAGCAGCCCGCCGACGCCGTGGTCCGCGAGGTGTACGAGGAGACCGCCGTGCGCTGCGTGCCCGAGCGGATCCTCCTGGTGGAGACCCTGCGCAAGCCCGTCGTCTACCCCAACGGCGACACCTGCCAGTACATGGACGTCGCCTTCCGCTGCCGGGCCGTCGGCGGCGAGGCGCGGGTCAACGACGACGAGTCGACCGAGGTCGGCTGGTTCGAGGTGGACCGGCTGCCGGAGATGAAGCGCTTCTCGTACCTGCGGATCGAGAAGGCGCTCGCCGATGAACCCACATGGTTCCGCACCACAGCAACCAGCTGAACTATGGGCCCGGCGCACATCGGTGGGGGAGGGGCCCGTTCATAGGGTGCGGAGCATGAGCGCACCCATCACCGTCCCCGGCACCGAAGCCGGTGCGGACGTCGCCTCGCCCCTGCCCCGCGCCGCGGGCCTTGCCCTCGACCTCACCGGCCGCACCGCGCTCGTCACCGGCGCGGCCGGCGGCATCGGGCGCGCCTGCGCCCTGCGGCTCGCCGCCGCCGGGGCCCGGGTCAGAGCCGTCGACCGGGCCGCCGAGGGCCTGGAGACCCTGGCCGAGGAGGCCGACGCGCTCCCCGGCACCCTCGAACCCCACCTCCTCGACCTCACCGACCTGGACGCCGCGGAGGCCACGGCCGCCGGCACCGACATCCTCGTCAACAACGCCGGAATCCAGCTGGTCCGCCCCATCGAGGAGTTCCCGCCGGACGTCTTCCACACCGTCCTCACGGTGATGCTGGAGGCGCCCTTCCGGCTCATCAGGGGCGCCCTGCCCCATATGTACGGCCAGGGCTGGGGGCGGATCGTGAACCTCTCCTCCGTCCACGGACTGCGCGCCTCCGCCTTCAAGTCCGCCTACGTGGCCGCCAAACACGGTCTGGAGGGCCTCTCCAAGACCGCCGCCCTCGAAGGCGCGCCGCACGGGGTCACCTCCAACTGCGTCAACCCCGGCTATGTCCGCACCCCGCTCGTCGAACGGCAGATCGCCGACCAGGCCGCCGCCCACGGCATCCCGCCCGAGCGCGTCCTCGCCGAGGTCCTCCTCAAGGACTCGGCGCTCAAGCGGCTCATCGAACCGGAGGAGGTCGCCGAGGCCGTCCTCTACCTCTGCACCCCCCAGGCCTCGTTCATCACCGGCAGCTCCCTCACCCTCGACGGCGGTTGGACCGCCCACTGAGGCAGCCCCCTGTGCGGCGTGTCCACAGGGGGCTGGTCCACAGGGGTGGTGGGACCACACGTACGGCAGGTATCCCTGTGTCCATGTCCCACGAACACCTCTCGTACCTGGAACTCCTCGCCCGGGGCGCGGCGACGGATGCCTACGACCGGCCCGTCCTGCTCGCCCGCGCGAGCGGCGCGGGCCCCGAGGCACTGGCCGAACTCGAGGAGGCCAAGCAGCTCGCGCTGCGGGTCCGGGCCGAGCTGGAGGGGCGGCGGCGCCGCGAGGCGGAACTCTCCGCCCTCTTCGCCACCGCCCACGACCTCGCCGGACTCCGCGATCTCGACGCGGTGCTGCGCGCCATCGTGCAGCGCGCCCGCTCGCTCCTCGGCACCGAGGTCGCCTACCTCAGCCTCAACGACCCGACGGCCGGCGACACGTACATGCGGGTCACCGAGGGCTCCGTCTCCGCCCGGTTCCAGCAGGTCCGGCTCGGCATGGGCGAGGGGCTCGGTGGCCTCGTCGCCCAGACCGCCCGGCCCTACGTCACCGAGGACTACTTCGCCGACCCGCGCTTCCAGCACACCCGCGCCATCGACGCGGCCGTACGGGACGAGGGCCTCGTCGCGATCCTCGGCGTGCCGCTCAGCCTCGGCAGCCAGGTCATCGGCGTGCTGTTCGCCGCCGACCGCAGGGCCAGGGTCTTCGAGCGCGAGCAGGTCGCGCTCCTCGGCTCCTTCGCCGCGCACGCCGCCGTCGCCATCGACACCGCCAACCTGCTCGCCGAGACCCGCTCGGCCCTCGCCGAGCTGGAGCGGGCCAACGACATCATCCGCGAGCACAGCGCCGTCATCGAGCGGGCCTCCGAGGTCCACGACCGGCTCTCCGAGCTGGTCCTGCACGGCGGCGGCGTCCACGACGTGGCCCACGCCGTCTCCGAGGTCCTCGGCGGCACCGTCGAGTTCACCGAGGCGGGCGCCGGCACCGCCCGCCGCGCCGGGGGCCACGCGGTCCGCGAGGGCGACGACTGGGTGGCCGCCGTCTCCGCGGGCGGCGAGACGCTGGGCGCGCTCGTCCTCCACGGGCAGCCCGAGCTCGACCCCGTCGACCAGCGCACCCTGGAGCGGGCCGCCCTCGTGACCTCCCTGCTGCTGCTCGCCCGGCGCTCGGCGGGCGAGGCCGAACAGCGGGTACGGGGCGAGCTCCTGGACGACCTCCTCGACGCCCCCGACCGGGACCGCCGCCTGCTGCGCGAGCGCGCCGCCCGCCTCCGTACCGACAGCGAGGCCCCACACGTCGTGCTCGCCGCCCGCGTCGACCGGGCCGCCGAGGACGCCGGCGACTCCGAGGCCGGGCGCCGGGAGAGCGCCGACCGGCGGCGCCTGTGGTCGGCCGCCTCGCACCTGGCCGCCACCCGCCACGGACTCGCCTCGGCCCGCGACGGCGGTACGGTCCTGCTGCTGCCGCTCGGGCCGGGGGAGAGCGCCGCCGAGCTCGCCCGCCAGACCGCCCGTGGCCTGGGCGGCACCCTGCGCGAGCCGGTCACCGTCGGCGCCTCCGCTCCGGTACGGGGGGTCCTCGACCGCCCGGACCAGGTGGCCGTCGCGTACGAGGAGGCCCGCCGCTGCCTGGACGCGCTCGTCCTGCTGCACCGCAAGGGCCAGGGCGCGGCCGCCGAGGACCTCGGCTTCCTCGGCCTCCTCCTCGCCGACGGCCGGGACATCGACGGCTTCGTGGGCCGGACGATCGGCCAGGTCGTCGACTACGACCGGCGCCGCGGCACCGACCTGGTCCGCACCCTGGACGCCTACTTCGCCAGCGGCATGAGCCCGGCCCGTACCAAGGACGAACTCCACGTCCACGTCAACACGGTGGCTCAGCGCCTGGAACGCGTCGCCCGTCTCCTCGGCCCCGACTGGCAGTCCCCGGCCCGCGCCCTGGAGATCCAACTGGCCCTGCGCCTGCACGCGATGTCGGCGGCCGTCGCCCGCTGAGCGGCGGGCAGGCGCCGCGTCGGTGAGATCAAGCCAATGAGATGGCGGCTCAACTGCGCTCGCCGGCCGCAGAATTGACGAGCAGTTGGCCTGGCGGCAGAAAGTGATATGCTTGTTCGGAGGTCGCATTGACTGCCTCGCTCGGAGCGTGGCCCCGGCCGGCCGGCTTATGCCGGACCCGCTGACCGGTCCACCCCATGAAGCACGCCCCACCTGGGTGGGGTGTGCCCTGCCCGAGCGAAGAACAAGTCAATGGAGGCACCCTCGTGTCGGCTCATGCCACCCAGTCGAACATCTGCAGGCACCCCGGACGCGACGTGGCGATCGTCGCCCTGTCCGCCGTCGTGGTCGCCCTCGTCGCCGTTGTCGTCGTCATGGCGGTGAACGGCGGCCCCCTGGCCATCCTGGGAGCGGGCGGCACCAGCCTGGCCGCGAGCTTCACCGTGGGGATGGGCGTCCTCCAACACCTCAGGCCCGGCAGCTAGTGCCGTCTCAGTCGGCGTCCGCCCTGCCGACCGCGGCGCTCAGGCGCCGGTCGTCGGCAGGGCGGCGTGCGGCCGATCTCGACGTTGCCCGCAACTCGGCGAGCCACGCCCGCACCTGTGCGTCGTCGTGCAGGTGACCACCGCTCCCGCCCGCGGGGAGATCGATTCCGTGGAGAAGGTTCAGCGCCCACCAGGAGAGCTCGTCCCAGACGAGCCCGTCCGCGAGCACCCACCTCGCTGCCCAGCGATCGGCCTCGTCCCGGGACAGCCGGCCCGCGACGAGCTCGACGAAGCGCTCCTCGATCTGGTCAAGAGTCGGCTGGTCACTGTCATCCATGCCCTGAGCGTAGCGGCGGGGCGAAGGTCGCTCGACGACACCGAGAGGCCCCCGCCGCCCCGTGGGCGGAGAGGGCCTCTCGGTGTCCGGGTCGGGGCTCCGGTCAGGCGTCGGCGCGGACGCGGGCGTTCTCGGTGCTCCGGTCGGTGATCTCGCCGAGGTCGCGTTCGCGGGTCTCGCGGGCGCAGGCGAGGGCGACGACGGTGAGCAGCGCGGCGGCGATCACGTACAGGGCGATCGGCGTCGAGGTGCCGTAGTCCTGGAGGAGCGCGGTCGCGATGAGCGGCGCCGGGGCTCCGGCGGCCACGGAGGAGAACTGGGCGCCGATGGACGCGCCGGAGTAGCGCATCCGGGTCGCGAACATCTCGGAGAAGAAGGCCGCCTGCGGCGCGTACATCGCCCCGTGCAGGACCAGACCGACCGTGACGGCGAGGAGCAGGGAGCCGAAGCTGCCGTGGTCGATGAGCAGGAAGAACGGGAACATCCACGCCCCGACGCCGACCGCGCCGATCAGATAGACCGGGCGGCGGCCGATCCGGTCGGACAGCGCGCCCCAGGCGGGGATGACGGCGAAGTGGACGGCGGAGGCGATGAGGACGGCGTTGAGGGCGGTCTGCTTGGTCAGGCCGACCTGCGTGGTCGCGTACACGAGGATGAACGCGGTGATCACGTAGTACGAGATGTTCTCCGCCATCCGGGCGCCCATCGCGACCAGCACGTCCCGCCAGTGGTGCTTCAGCACGGCGACCAGCGGCATCTTCTCGACCTGCCCGGCGGCCGCCTTGCGCTCCTCGGCGGCGGCGAGCGCCGCCTTGAAGACGGGCGACTCGTCGACGGAGAGCCGGATCCACAGGCCGACGATCACCAGGACGCCGGAGAGCAGGAAGGGAACGCGCCAGCCCCAGGAGGCGAAGGCGGCGTCGGAGAGCAGCGCGGTGAGCGCGGACAGCACACCGGTCGCGAGCAACTGCCCGGCCGGCGCCCCGGTCTGCGGCCAGGACGCCCAGAACCCGCGCCGTTTCGCGTCGCCGTGCTCGGACACCAGCAGGACGGCCCCGCCCCACTCGCCGCCGAGCGCGAAGCCCTGGACCAGGCGCAGCGCCGTGAGCAGCACCGGAGCGGCGGAGCCGACGGTGGCGTGCGTCGGCAGCAGCCCGATCGCGAAGGTCGCCCCACCCATCAGAAGCAGGCTCAGGACCAGCAGCTTCTTCCGCCCGAGCCGGTCCCCGTAGTGCCCGAAGACGAGCGCGCCGAGCGGCCGCGCGGCGAACCCGACGGCGTACGTCAGGAACGACAGCAGCGTCCCGACCAGCGGGTCGGACTCGGGGAAGAACAGCTTGTTGAAGACCAGCGCGGCGGCGGACCCGTACAGGAAGAAGTCGTACCACTCGATGGTCGTGCCGATGAGACTGGCGGCGACGATGCGCTTGAGGGAACCGGGGGGTGTGGGAGCGGTTGTTGCGGCGGCCATGTGCACCACTTCCAGGCGTTCGTGCGGGGACGTTTCGGTGTCGCCACACCGTAGGAAGCCGCAGGTCGGCCGCGTATGTGCTGGGGCACCATAGTTCGACCTCCCCGCATGCGCCCCGCCGCCATGACTCTCCTTCGCGGCCTCACACGGGAGGAGTTGCTCGCAGGGCGGTCATGCCGCGCCCTGGAGGACGCGATCGTCGAACGGCACGGCCGGAAGCCCGGCGATGCCCGGACGGCAGACGAACAGCCGTCCGGCGTGGCGTTCTTCGTCCAGCTGGTGCCGGGTCAGTCCCTCGGTCGCCGTCGTGATCACGAGGGTGTCGAGGGCGGGGCCCGCGAAGACGGCACTGGACACCTGCGAGGCGCCGACGTGTACGACGGTGTGGCAGGTGCCGTCGGGTGCGAAGGCGCGCACCTGCCCCCCGCCCCGGACCGCGACCCAGACATCGCCGTCCCGGTCGACGGTCAGGCCGTCCGGCACACCGCCGTCGATCGCGGCGAACGGCCGTCGGCCGCTGGGAGTTCCGGTGGCGACGTCGTAGTCGAACACGTCGACACGGCCGGTCGCGCCGTCGGCGTAGTACATCAGGGAGCCGTCGGGGCTCCAGCCGAGCCCGTTGGAAACGGTCACGGAGTCGAGCAGCACCCGTACGCCGTCCGGGCCGAGTTGGTACAGAGAACCGGCTCCGTCGGTCGTGTCGTACGGCATGGTGCCGGCGAGGAGGCGTCCCCGCGGGTCGCACGCGGCGTCGTTGAACCGTCGCCGCACGCCGTCCGGGAAGGGCGGCAGGGAGGCGAGCTCCTCGGACCGGCCGCTGGCGTCGATCCTCACGACGGACGTGGCCACCGCCGCGATCAGCGCGCCGCTGCGGCTCGGCAGGACGGCGCCGACCGGGCCGCCGGGGGCGAGCGTGACGCGAGGCAGTACGTCGGGCAGATCGCTGCCGTCCGCGAACGGAACCAGGCTGCCGCGGTGGACGAGGCCGGCGGTGATGTCGACCCACAGCAGCTCCTGCGCGGCGGGATCCCATAGGGGGCCCTCGCAGAGCGTGCCGGGATCCGGGCTGCAGGGACGGGCCCTCAGGTGGCGCATATGAAGTCTCCTTGCTCGGTGTTAACGTAACCATTCGGCTAACCCCTGTAAATAGTCCCCTTCAAGATCTTCGAGGCGCGGGCCTGCCGGGGCTGTGGGTGGCCTCGTCGCGGCGTCCCCGTGGGGCGGCCTCGCGGGCCGCGTGACGTGATGCATTCGGGACTGTCGGGTTCGGCGGGGGCGATGTACTTTTGCGCAAACACCGAGAGGCGGTCGTCCTTCGTCCCCCTCCGAGGACCGCCTCATGTGGTCGTGGCCGCCGGGGAAGCCGCCGGCGCACCGACCGTCCCCAGCCCCTCTGCACCTCAGAGGTAGCCATGTACCTGAGTGTCAGTACCTCCCGCTCCGACGATCCGCGCGCGCCCCTGACCCTGCTCGGCGAGCTGACGCGCTGACGGGCTCGGCCGCCCTTCCCTCGTCGACTCCCGAAGCAAGTCGAACAGAATTCAACATCCTCAGGGGTGGCTGCGGTGATCGCCCGCGCAGTAAGCGATTGCCACGTCAGGCCCCCAGGTTGAGTCTCGGTAACGGCGACATATCGAACCGAAACCTGCTGGACGCTCTGTTGACTTTTGATCGAAACAGCGATTTTCTGTGGGACGTCGAGCTGATTGACGACTGACTGTGGTGACTTCGACACCCCACAGAAGTGCCTAGTCGCCCCCCTCGCGCCGTCGTCGGACGGGACCGGAACCGTCGTTCCCTCGCCCTCACCACGACCCTCCGCGAGCCCACCTGTTTCTGCACCTCACCGGTCGGCCGTGTGCTGCCCGTCCGAGCAAGGGGAATGACATGTTCACTGACCACCACCGGCGGCCGATGGCAGCAGCCGTTCTGGGCCTGGCCTCCGTCCTCGCGCTGACCTCCTGTTCCAGCGGCCAGCAGGCGGCCGGCTCGGGGGGCGCGGACGTGGCCAAGGTCGACGGCAAGATCACCCTGACCTACCTCCAGAAGCAGGGCGACCAGGAGTACTTCGTCGGTGAGGCGGCCGGCGCCAAGGCCAAGGCGGACGAGCTCGGCATCGACCTGAAGGTCGTCAACCTCGGCAACGACGCCAACAAGACCGTCAGCGAGGCCCAGTCGGCGATCTCGCAGAAGAGCAACGGCCTGATCGTCGTCGTCCCCGACCCGGCCGTCGGGCCCCAGGTCGCCCAGATCGCCAAGGACGCCAAGGTGGCCCTGCTCACCTCCGACGACCAGATCTGCACGACCGGACCGGACCCGTCCTCCTGTGCCCCCGATGCCCTGGTGCCCCGGATCGGCTTCAGCGGTGCCCAGATGGGCGGTGAGGTCGGCAAGCGCGCCGCCGCCGAGTTCAAGAAGGCCGGCTGGAACCCCGCGGAGACCCGCACCATCTCCGCCTGGAAGCAGGACGTGACCGTCTGCACCGACCGCGTCAAGGCGTCCAAGGAAGCCTTCGCCGCGGCCTCCGGCGCCAAGGTGCAGAACATCGACGTCCCCACCGACAACAGCCCCACCGGTGCACAGGACAAGATCGCGGCCACCATCACGGCGAACCCGAGCGTCAAGCACTGGGTCGTCTGGGGCTGCAACGACGAGAACGTCCAGGGCGGAGTGACCGCACTGGAGAACGCCGGCTTCAAGGCCGACGACGTCATCGGCGTGGGCCTCGGCGCCTACCTGGCCTGCAAGAACTGGAGCTCCGGCAAGCCGTCCGGCATGAAGGCCGCGCTGTTCATCAACGGCAAGGACGTCGGCGCCCTGGCCGTCCAGACGATGTACGACAAGCTCAAGAACGGCAAGGCCTTCCCGAAGGAAGCCTTCGCCCCGACCACCATGGTCGACGCCTCCACCTGGAAGTCCGCCGGAGTCACCTGCGGCTGAGCCGCGGCCCCCGGGGCCTGTCCGAAAACTCCCGACAGGCCCCAGCGCCGGTGCGGCGACACGCCCGCTCGCCGCACCGGCTTCCCACCCCCCGGCGCTTCCTCCCCGTCCCTCCAGCCCGTGAGGCCAGCATGACCACACCAGGCACCCGACCCCCCACGCCGGCGGCCCCAGGCGCCGGTGCCGCCGTAGAGAACATCACCAAGCGCTTCGGCGCCGTCCAGGCCCTGGGCGGCGTCACCCTGACCTTCCTCCCGGGGCAGGTCACCGCCCTCATGGGGGAGAACGGCGCGGGCAAGTCCACGCTGCTGAAGATCCTCACCGGCGACCACCAGCCCACCGAAGGCCGCATCCTCCTCGACGGCACTCCGGTCTCGTTCGGCTCACCGCAGGACGCGCGCAAGGCCGGGATCCGTATCATCCCGCAGGAGCCGGAGATCATCCCGCACGTCTCCGTCGCGGAGAACGTCTACGCCGGATCCCTGCCCCGCAAGGCCGGCCGACGCCTCGACCGCGCCGAACTGCGCCACAGGATCACGACCGACCTGGCACGGCTCGGCTTCGAGAAGGTCATCGACCCCGATCAACTCGGCTCCGAACTGACGCCCGCACAGCGCCAGTTGGTGGAGATCCTGCGCGCCCTCACCGGCGAGGCCAAGGTCATCGCCTTCGACGAGCCGACCTCCTCGCTCGCGGAGAACGAGGCCGAGGCCCTGTTCGCCCTGATCGACCGGCTGCGCGCCCAGGGCATCGCGATCATCTACGTCTCCCACCGCATGAAGGAGATCTTCCGCCTCGCGGACCGGATCGCGGTGCTCCGCGACGGCGCCTCCGCCGGCGTCCTCGACGCCGCGCAGACCACCGAGAGCGAAGTCGTACGGATGATGGTCGGCCGCGACCTCTCCTCGCTGTTCGTACGCCAGGACGTCGCCCGGGACGAAGTCGTCCTGGAACTCGACGGCGTCACCACCGACGACGTCACCGACATCAGCCTCCGCATCAGGGCCGGAGAAGTCGTCGCCCTCGCCGGACTCATGGGCGCCGGGCGTTCGGAACTGGGCCTCGCGCTCGCCGGCGACCGCCCCCTGCGCTCGGGGCGGATCACCCTGAACGGCCGGCCCCTGCGGCTGCGCAGCCCCAAGGACGCCATCCGGGCAGGCATCGGCCTGGCCCCGGAGGAGCGCAAGGCCCAGGCCCTCTTCCTGCAGCGGTCCATCCGTGACAACACCTCCCTGGTCAGCCTGGAGCGGCTGCGCCGGATGCGCTTCGTCCGCAGCGGCCAGGAGAAGGCCGTCGCCCAGGAGTTCTCCGACCGGCTCAGGGTCCGCACCCCCTCCATCGAGCACGAGGTGCGCAAGCTGTCCGGCGGCAACCAGCAGAAGGTCGTCCTCGCCCGGTGGCTGCTGCGACGGCCGAAGGTCCTGATCCTCGACGAGCCCACCCGCGGCATCGACATCGGCGCCAAGGCGGAGATCTACCGGATCATCGCCGACCTGGCACGGGACGGCGTCGCCCTGCTCGTGATCTCCTCCGAACTCCCCGAGGTGCTCGGACTCGCCGACCGCGTCGTGGTGATGCAGAACGGCCGCATCACCGGCGAACTCGGCCGGGCCGAGGCGACCGAGGAATCCATCCTCAACCTCGCCATGGCCGACGACCTCGCTTCCCCGGACGCCGCTCCCACCCCGGCCGTTCCCCGGCCCCGTACCGACTCCGCCCATGGAGGCCCCCGATGACCACCGCGACCACCTCCCCGGCCGAGACCGAGAAGGCCCCGGCAACGGCCCGCAAGCGTTCGCCGCTGGCCGCCCTCGGCGGGCAGAACCTCAGCCTCATCGGTGCGCTCGTCGTGGTCCTCGGGCTGTTCGGCGCCCTCAACGAGAACTACCTGAGCTGGTCCAACATCCAGGTCATCGGCGAAGCCGTGACGATCACCGGCCTCCTCGCCATCGTCCAGACCGTCGTCATCATCTGCGGCGGCCTCGACATCTCCGTCGGCTCGCAGGCGGGCCTGGCCTCCGTGGTCAGCGCGATGGCCTTCACCTCGGCCGGCTCCAACCCGTACCTCGGCATGGGTGCCGCACTCGTCGTCGGAGTGCTCGTCGGCATCGTGAACGGCGTGGCGATCGTCTACGGACGGGTCAACCCGACCATCGCCACCCTCGCCGGCCTCGCCGCGTACAAGGGCATCGCCCAACTGGTCTCCGACGGCCGCGCGCAGGGATACGTCCTCAACGACCCGGTCTTCGTGTTCCTCGGCCGCGGAAAGATCGCCGGCCTGCCGGTGATGATCTGGATCCTCATCGTCGTCGCGATCGCCGTGCACGTGATGCTCAAGTACACGGACATCGGCCGCAACCTCTACGCGATCGGCGGCAACGACACCGCCGCCCGCCTCGCCGGCATCAACATCAACAAGTACCTCGTCGCCGTCTACGCCCTCATCGGCGTCGTCGCCGCCGTCGCCGGCATCCTGCTCACCGCCCGTACCGGCTCCGGCCAGCCCGTCTCCGGCAGTGAGGGCCTGGAACTCAAGGCCATCACCGCCGCCGCCCTCGGCGGCTGCGCTCTCAAGGGCGGCAAGGGAGGCGTCGGCGGCACACTCCTCGCCGTCGCCCTCCTGGGCGCTCTGGAGAACGGCCTCACGGTCCAGGGCATCAACACCTTCTGGCAGAACGTCGCCCAGGGCGCCCTGCTCGTGGCCGCCGTGGTGATCCAGCAGCGCCGCAACGGTGAACGAGCGGTCGGACTTCCGCACTGACCCGACACACCGACACACCGACGAGGCCCGCCCCCGAGGGGAGCGGGCCTCTCGGCGTTCCGGCGACCGCGCCCGTCCCCCAGTGGTGGACGGTACGGGAGTACGGAGGCGAGTCGCCCCGGCGCGCCGCCCTCCAGCCGACCACGCCGGAGTGCCGCCCCCAGCGCACGGCCTTCACAGCCCGCCGGGCTCGACGTACCCGTCCGCACGTACGCGCGGGGACGGCAAAGCCCTCCCAGGGATGGGAGGGCGGGGCAGGTGCGGCGCCGAACGCGCGGCGACGCCGGGCCCGGGTGCGCAGGGGGCGCGCCCGAACCCGGCGTCGCCGGGGGTGTTCCTACTCCTCGGTGGGGCCGAGGTCGGGGGCGTCGAGGAAGTCGACGGTACGGCCCCGGGGGCCCGCGTGGAGTTCCAGGACGACGATCTCGTTCGTACCGGCGCGCAGGACCGGAGCCGGGACGTACAGCGACTTCTGCGGGCCGCGGGACCAGTAACGGCCGAGCGCGAAGCCGTTGACCCAGGCGTTCCCCTTGGTCCAGCCGTCGAGGTGCAGGAAGGTGTCGGCCGCCTCGGTGACCTCGAAGGTGCCCCGGTGGAGGGTCGGGCCCACGGGAGTCGTCGTGGTGGTCGCGAAGGGCACGTCGTCCAGTGCGGTGAGCGGGAGCGGTCGGTTCGTCCAGGCCGTCGGCTCGACGCCGTCCAGGAGGACCTTTCCGAGCAGGCCCTTGCGGTCGTGGATGCCCTGGCCGTAGTTCACCCGGCCCTGGTTCTCCACCAGGATCGAGAGCACGCCGCCGGCCCGGGGAACCGTGAAGGCGAGGGCGTGCTCGTGGTTCTCCCGCTCCAGGACGCCCACCGGCTGGCCGTCGACGAAGACCTGAGCCCGGTCGCGGACGTGCTCGATCTCCAGCAGGGCGGGGCCGCGCAGGGGCAGCGTCGTCTCGTAGAGGACGAAGCCGAAGTCCTGCTCCAGCTCCTCCATGGTCAGCGGACGCCGGGAGTCGATCCCAGGTGTCAGCGTGGCCGCGCTCGGCAGCAGGCCGGCGCTCTCCGTCAGCGCGACCGCGGGGACCGCCAGTTTGGCCCCCGGGGCGGGGACGGGCTCGCTGGGCACCGGCGCGTACTTGGCGATGACGTCGCGGAAGGCGCGGTACTTCTCCGTCGGGTCGCCGGCCTCGTCGAGCGGTGCGTCGTAGTCGTACGAGGTGACGGTGGGCCGGTAGGTTTGCTTGTCGTTGGCGCCGTTGGTGAAGCCGAAGTTCGTACCGCCGTGGAACATGTAGAAGTTGACCGAGGCGCCGGTGGCGAGGACTTCGTCGAGCTCGCGGGCGGCGTCTTCGGGGTCGCGGACCACATGGCGGGCGCCCCAGCGGTCGAACCAGCCGATCCAGAACTCCGTCGTCATCAGCGGCCCCTCGGGGCGCCACGCGCGCAGCGCGGACAGATGGTCGGCCGAGCGGCTGCCGAAGTTGGCGGTGGCGAGGACGCCGGGCAGGGCGCCCCGCTCCAGGTCCACCGGCTGGTCGCAGGTGAAGAGGGGAACGTCGACGCCGCAGGCGCGCAGCGAGCCGGCGATGTGCTCCAGATAGGCGCTGTCGTCGCCGTAGGCCCCGTACTCGTTCTCCACCTGCACGGCCAGGATCGGACCGCCCTGTGAGGCGAGGTACGGCCGGAGCGGGGTGAGCAGGCGCTCGAAGAAGTCGTCCACCGCCGCCAGGAACCGGGGGTCGCGGGTGCGCAGCTGGATGTCCGGCTCGGTGAGCAGCCACGAGGGCAGACCGCCGCCCTCCCACTCGGCGCATATGTACGGGCCGGGCCGCAGCAGGACGTGCAGTCCCTCGGCCGCGGCGAGGTCGAGGAAGCGGGGGAGGTCGAGCCCGCCGTCCCTCACGAAGCGGTCGGGGCGCGGCTGGTGCAGGTTCCAGGGGACGTAGGTCTCGACGGTGTTGAGGCCCATGAGCCGGGCCTTGCGGAGTCGGTCCTGCCACTGCTCGGGGTGGACCCGGAAGTAGTGCAGCCCGCCGGACAGGAAGCGGAAGGGCTGGCCGTCGAGGAGGAATCCGGCCTTGTCTGTCTGGAGATCGGGCATGCGCTGTGTGCTCCTGTAGGTGAGGGGTCGTGCGGGGCCAAGACGCCACGCCTCCATGTTTACGCAAAACACGAGAGGCGTGGCAAGCCCTTTCCACAGGCGAACGGGGGCGAAGTCGCGATGCGGCTGCGCCCCCGTGTCGCCCGGGTCACTTGTTGACGGTGAAGCCCTGGTCCTTGCCGTACTTGACGCTGGCGTCCTGCCAGGTCTTCAGGCCGTCGGTGAGCTTGGTCGAGGAGACGTAGGCCTTGCCGACGGTGTCGTTGAAGATGGAGTTCGCGTACACCTGGAAGGGCAGGTAGGACCAGTCGGCGCCGACGTTGCGGGCGGATTCGGCGAAGATCTGGTTGGCCTGCTGCCCGCCGAAGTAGGGGAACTTGGTGTCGAGGAACGCCTTGGACTCCAGGTCGGCGCGGGTCGCGGGGAACGAGCCCTGCGCGACGCGGGCGCTGGCTCCGGCGCCGGTGGTGGCGAACTCGGTGAAGGCGTAGGCGAGTTCCTTGTTCTTCGCGGCCTTCGGGACGGCGAGGGAGCTGCCGCCGTTCTCGGCGCTGACCTTCTCGCCCTTCGTCCACTGCGGGAGCGGGGCGACCCGCCAGTCGCCGGAGCCGGAGGCGACGCCGGAGGTGAGGTTGGCGGGCATCCAGGCGCCGATGGAGAGGGTGGCGATGGAGCCGTCGGCCAGGCCCTTGTACCAGGCGTCGCTCCAGGAGGTGATCGGCGCGACGAGCTTCTCGTCGAGGAGCTTCTGCCAGGTGGCGGCGTACTTCTGGGTGCCCTCGTCGCCGAAGTCGATGGTGACGTTCGTGCCGTCGGTCTGGTAAGGACGCCCGCCGGCCTGCCAGATGAGGCTGGTGGTGGCACCGGCGTCGCCGGCGTCGTTGGTGATGAAGAGCTTGGGGTCGGCCTTGTGCAGGGCGCGGGCGGCCTCCACGTACTCGTCCCAGGTGGCCGGCACCTTGATGTGGTGCTTGTCGAAGACCTTCTTGTTGTAGAAGAACGCCATCGGGCCGGAGTCCATCGGCAGGGCGTAGATGGACTTGTCCTCGGTGACCGCGTTCCACGGGCCGGAGGTGAAGCTCGTGCCGTACCTCTGGGCGCCGTAGGAGGAGAGGTCCTCGACGGACTTGGCGATGGTGAACTGGCCGAGCGCGTAGTACTCGACCTGGGCCACGTCCGGGGCGCCGGAGCCGGCCGCTATCGCGTTCTGCAGGGCGGTGTACTGCTTGTCGCCGGTGCCGGCGTTGACCAGTTCGATGTCGACCTTCGGGTACTTCTTCTCGAAGTCCTCCGCCGCCTTCTTCAACGTGGGCTCCCAGGCCCACACCGTGACCTTTCCGCCCTTCTCCAGCGCGGCGTTGATGTCCTTCGGACCGCTGTCGCCGGCCCCCGTGTCCGAGCCGTCGGAGCCGCAGGCCGTGGCGGTCAGCGTGAGGGTGGCGATGACGGAGAGTGCGCCGAGCAGTCTGCGGGTGGTGTGGGTACGCATGGGAGGTGCTCCTGGTCGAGGGTGCGGGTGCGGGTGTGAGGAAACTTCCGGGAGGGGGCGGATCGGGAGGAGGCGGATCGGGAAGGGACGGATCGGGAAGGGGCGGATCGGGAAGGGCTGGTCATTCCTTGACGCTGCCGGCGGCCAGGCCGGACTGCCAGTACCGCTGGAGCAGCAGGAAGACGGCCACGATCGGGACGATCGTGAGCAGGGAGCCGGTGATGATGAGGTCGAAGACGGCCTCGCCGCCGGCGGTCTGGGCCTGGGCGTTCCAGGCGTTGAGCCCGAGGGTCAGCGGGTACCAGTCGGGGTCCTTGATCATGATCAGCGGCAGGAAGTAGTTGTTCCAGGTCGCGACCATGGAGAACAGCAGGACGGTGACGGTGCCCGGCACCAGGAGCGGCATCGCGATGGTGAAGAAGGTGCGCAGTTCCCCGGAGCCGTCGATGCGCGCGGCTTCCAGGAGTTCGGTGGGGACGGCCTCGGCGGCGAAGACCCACATGAGGTAGAGGCCGAAGGGGGAGACCAGGGAGGGGATGATGACGGCCCAGGGGGTGTTGGTCAGTCCCATGTTGCTGAACATCAGGAAGGTGGGGACGGCCAGGGCGGTGCCGGGGACGGCCACGGCGCCGATGACCACCGCGAAGACCGCCTTGCGGCCGGGGAAGTCGTACTTGGCCAGGGCGTAGCCGCCCAGGACGGCGAGGATCGTGGCGCCGCCCGCGCCGGCGGCGACGTACAGCAGGGTGTTGAGCAGCCAGCGGACGAAGACGCCGTCGTCGTACGTGAGGGTGCGGGAGATGTTGTCCCAGAAGTGGGTGTCCTCGGCGAACCACAAACCGAAGGAGTCGAGCAGTCCCTTCTGGTCCTTGGTGGCGTTGATGAGCAGCCAGGCCAGCGGCAGGAGGGTGTAGAGGAGGAGCATGCCGGTGACGAGTGTCAGCGGGATGCTGGGGCGCGGGTTGAGCGGGGTGTGCGGACGCCGCTTGCGGCGGGTCGGTGCGGCGGGCCGGGCGCCGTGCGAGGTGCCGGCGGCCGGCGGCCCCGCGGGGGAGGGGCTGGGCTCGGCGGACGCGGTGGTCATGGAGGTGGTCATCGGCTCAGCCCTTCCGCATGCCGCGCAGCTGGACCGCGTAGGCGATGATCGCGGTGAGGATGCCCATCACGATCGCCACGGTCGCCGCGTAGTTGTGCTGCTGGCCCGAGAAGGACAGCGAGTAGGTGTAGAGGTTGGGGGTGAAGTCGCTGGTGATCGCGTTCGGAGCGAGCTTCTGCAGGATGCTGGGCTCGTTGAAGAGCTGGAAGCTGCCGATGATCGAGAAGATCGTGGCGATGACGAGCGCGCTGCGGATGGCCGGGAGCTTGACCGAGCGCACCACCCGCCACTCGCCGGCGCCGTCGATGGCGGCCGCCTCGTAGAGCGAGCGCGGTACGACCTTGAGCGCGGAGTAGAAGATCAGCATGTTGTAGCCGACGAACTCCCAGGTCACGATGTTGCCGATGGAGGCCAGGACCAGGGACGGCGAGAGCGGGTCGGGCAGTGAGACGCCGAACGCGTCGTTGACGTTGCCGACCAGGCCGAACTGCGTGCCGTACATGAAGCCCCAGATCAGACCTGCGACGACGGCGGGCACGGCGTACGGCAGGAAGATCGCGACCCGGAAGAAGGTCTTGCCGTACAGACGTCCGCTGTCGATCGCGAGCGCGGCGAGGAGCGCGATCCCGAGCATGATGGGTACCTGTACCAACAGGAAGAGCCCGACGCGGACCAGCCCGTCCCAGAAGCGGGGGTCGGTGAGCGCCTCGCCGTAGTTGTCGAGGCCGACGAAGGAGGTGCCGCCGATGAGCCGGTCCTGGAACAGGCTCAGGTACAGGGCGTAACCGATGGGTGCCATGAACACGAGACCGAAGACCGCCACGAACGGGCCGGCGAAGCCCCAGCCCACCCAAGCCTCCTTGCGGAGGCGGAAACGGGCTTGTCTGCGGGGCGGAGGAGCCGCCTGTGCTGACGTCGACAGGAGCGTCATGGCTTGGGTCCTAGCGTCGGTGACCGAGCGGTCCGGAGACGGGGAGCGAAGTGGTGGGGCCTGAGGCCGAAAGGCGTCTCTGCGGGAATTGATAACCGATACGTAATGTTTACGCAATCATCGGTAAGGTGATGGTGACATTCCCGCTGGGGGGCGTCAAGCACGAACTGGCAGCGAATGAGAGGGAATCGGGTGACCGAGCAGAACGCGACCGGCCGGTCGGTGGCCGTGAACGAAGGCCGGCGGGGGGCGCGTGCCAGGCCGCGCCGTGTTTCCATGGCGGACGTCGCCCAGCGGGCGGGCGTCTCCTCGCAGACGGTGTCCCGCGTCTCCAACGGTGACGCGGCCGTCGTCGCGGCGACCCGCGAGAAGGTCCTCGCCGCGATGAAGGAGCTGGGATACCGTCCCAACAGCGCGGCCCGAGCCCTCAAGCGGGGTGACTTTCGAGCCATAGGCGTCATCATCAGGGGCCTCACCACCACGGGCAATGTCAAGACCCTGGACGCCGTCACCAGCTCGGCCTCCCGCGCGGGCTACGCCGTCACCCTGATCCCGCTCGACGCGCCCACCCAGGAGAACGTCAAGGGGGCGTTCACCCGTCTCGACGAGCTGGCTGTCGACGCCGTGGTGCTGATCATGGAGGTGCACCTGCTCGACACCGCCGCCCTCACCCTGCCGCCGCACGTCAAGGTGGTCGTGGTGGACTCGGACGCCACAGGGCGCTTCCCGGTGGTGGACACGGACCAGCGACAGGGCGCCCGCTCGGCGGTGCGGCATCTGCTCGACCTCGGCCACGGCACGGTGTGGCATGTCGCGGGACCGGAGGAGTCCTTCGCCGCGGGCCGCCGTGCCGAGGCGTGGGAGGCGGCACTGCGCGAGGAAGGGCGCACGGTGCCTCCCGTACTGCGTGGGGACTGGACCCCCGAGTCGGGATACGAGGCAGGACTGAGGCTCGCCGACGAGAAGTCCTGCACGGCGGTGTTCGTGGCCAACGACCAGATGGCCCTCGGTGTGCTGCGGGCCTTCCACGAGCGCGGGGTGCGCGTCCCCGAGGACGTCAGCGTCGTCGGATTCGACGACATCCCGGAGGCGGCCTCCTTCATCCCGCCCCTGACCACGGTTCGCCAGGACTTCGCCCAGGTCGGAGCGCTGTGTGTCGACGCCGTCCTGCAGGAGCTCGCGGGGGAGACGGTGACGGGGGTACGGCTCGTGGCGACCAACCTGGTGGAGCGGAACAGCACGGCGTCCCCCGGCAAGCGCGGACGGAAGCGCTGAGACGGACGTACTGAGGCGTGCCCGGGTAGGTGGGCGGACGGTACGGGAGTCCTGCCGGCCGGGCGCGAGGGAACGGGGCTGACGGGGGCTTTCGTCGGCCCGGTGAGGCGCGCTCGAATGGCGGAGAAGGGGGCGCGGGCTTCAGCTCGTGATGCCGGGCCGTGGCGGAGCCGTGCCCGGAACACACGATGAGGGCGGGTGCCAGGGCCCCGCGCCGCGGTCCGCCCGCGCGGCTTTCGTCGTGTCGCGCGCCAGCCCCGCGCGGTGCGCTGACCGGCAGCCCGTCGCGGTGCGTCTACCGGTAGCCCGGCGCGGTGCGCTGACCGGCAACCCCGCCCGGTGCGCCTACCAGCAATCCCGCGCGGTGTGCCTCCCGGCACCTCTGTCGCTCCGAAGCCGCCGCCGGCCAGGGCCGGCCGGCGGGCAACCTGTCGTGCGACGCCGTGCGGGCGACCCGCCGCCGGAAGGCGCGGAAGGCCGCCCGCGCGGACGGGACCACCTGCGGCATGTTGGCGTAAACATCGCCGAGGAGTCAACTATGGCGAGTCTTGTCCGAATCCTTGACAGCCCCCACGGCCCTCTCCACACTCTCGTCCCAAGCGCTCAAGTTAACGCGAACATGGCGAGGCGACACCTCGGTGTAACAGGGTCGTCACCTTTCGTCGGCGACGCCGGACCCCACCCGGCGGTCACCTTCCGGCCGGCACGCGATGTCGCCGGTGCACCCCGTATGCGCAGGCCCCCTGCGCCGGAGGTGCGCTCACGCCTGCCCCAACCGTCACGCCAGACACTTCCCCTCCCCCTCAGACCGCGAGGTACGCGATCATGCGACGCACATCCTCGGGGACGGCCACCGTGCTCACCGCACTCTGTGCCGTTCTCCTGTCCCTCTTCGGTGCCATGGGCACGGCTCGTGCCGCGTCGGTGACCATCGACAACGCCACCCAGTTCACGGACCCGGCGGGCAACCCCGTCCACGCCCATGGCGGCGGGGTCGTGAAGGTGGGGGCGTACTACTACTGGTTCGGTGAGGACCGCAATGCCGACAACAGCTTCCGGTACGTGTCGGCCTACCGTTCCACCGATCTGAAGACGTGGGAGTTCCGCAACCACGTACTGAGCGAGGCGACGGATCCGGAGCTGCAGGGCGCGAACATCGAGCGGCCGAAGGTGATGTACAACGCCTCGACCGGGCAGTTCGTGATGTGGATGCACAAGGAGGGGAGCGCCACGGACTACTCCGAGGCGCGTGCGGCGGTGGCGGTCTCCTCGACCGTCGACGGTGACTACTCCTGGCGCGGCAGCTTCCGTCCGCTGGGTCACATGTCCCGTGACATCACCACGTTCGTCGACACCGACGGCGCGGGGTACATGATCTCCGCGGCCAACGAGAACGCCGACCTGCACGTCTACCGGCTGACCGCCGATTACACGGGCATCGCCGCGCAGGTGCAGAAGCTGTGGGCGGGACAGTCGCGGGAGGCCCCCGCGCT
Source organism: Streptomyces sp. NPDC055815 (assembly GCF_053616475.1). Taxonomy (NCBI): domain Bacteria; kingdom Bacillati; phylum Actinomycetota; class Actinomycetes; order Kitasatosporales; family Streptomycetaceae; genus Streptomyces; species Streptomyces sp. NPDC055815. The sequence continues at coordinate 55,750 of NZ_JBSHDU010000022.1, forward strand.
GTTCAAGCGCAGCGGCGTGTACTTCCTGCTGACCTCCGGTGCCAAGGGCTGGGCGCCCAACCAGCAGATGTACGGCACCGCCACGAGCATCACCGGCACCTGGAGCGGCCTGAAGAACGTCGGTGACTGGATCACCTACGGCTCGCAGACGGCCTACGTCCTTCCGGTGCAGGGCACGTCCGGCACGTCGTACCTCTACATGGGCGACCGGTGGGGCAACTCCATGGGCGGCATGGTGCAGGACTCCCAGTACGTCTGGCTGCCGCTGAAGTTCCCCACCAAGACCACCATGACCATGGACTACTACCCGCAGATCACCGTGGACACGGCCACCGGGTCGGTGCAGGGTCTCGGGACGTGGGAGACGCTGACCGCCTCGCACAGCGGCAAGTGCGCCGACGTGGCCGACCGCTCCACCGCCGACGGCGCCGCCCTCATCCAGTGGACCTGCGGCACCCGCAGCGTCAACCAGGAGTTCTGGCTGAAGTCCGCCGGCAACGGCCGTGTGCAGATCGTGGCCCGGTACAGCGGCAAGTGCCTCTCCGCGCAGGACGGTTCGACCGCCGACGGCGCCGCGATCGTCCAGTACCCCTGTGACGGAACGGCCGCCCAGCAGTGGAGCGTGATCGGCTCCGGCAGCACCGTGCAGCTGGCCGCCGTGCAGAGCGGCAAGTGCCTCGACGTCATGAACACTTCCACGAGCGACGGCACGCCGCTCATCCAGTGGACCTGCAACACCGGCCTCAACCAGAAGTGGCTCCGCACGGCTGTCTGACCGCCGCCCGGACCGCACCGGGCAGGCCCCGGCCCCCGTCGGGGCCTGCCCCACCCATGACCACTCGTCCCGCACCATCAGCCGGACCGCCCGCGGCGCTCCCGGCGATCGACGACCGACTCAGGGAGACCGACCTTGCGCTCCACCCGTGTACGCCCCCCGACGCCTGTGCGCATGAGCGCGGTCCTGGGCGCCGCCGCCGTTGCCGCCCTCCTCACGACCGGCCTCACGCCCCTGACCTCGGTGGCGGCGGCCGAGGGCACCGAGCAGGCGGTGACCGTCCGCCCCGATCCCAGCTACCAGCAGCAGCCGTTCCAGGGGTGGGGCACCGCCCTCGCCTGGTTCGCCAACGTGACCGGCGGCTGGCCGGACGCCCAGCGCAACGCGCTCGCGGACGCCCTCTACGGTGCCGACGGCCTCGGCTTCACCATCGCCCGCTACAACATCGGCGGCGGCGACAGCCCCGAGACCACCCCCTACATGAGGGCCGGCGCGGCCGTCCCCGGCTACTGGAACCGGCCCGGGCCCGAGTCCCCCGACTGGTGGGACCCGAACAACCCGACCCACTGGAACCCGAACGCCGACGCCAACCAGCGCTGGTGGCTCACCGCCGCCAAGGCGCGCGGCGCCGACACCTTCGAGGCCTTCTCCAACTCCGCCCCGTACTTCATGACGAACAGCGGCCTGGTCTCCGGGGCGACCAACGGCTGGCAGGACAACCTCCGCTCCGACCAGTACGACCGGTTCGCCGCGTACCTCTCCGGCGCCCTCAAGCGCGCGCAGAGCGCCACCGGGGTCACCTTCGACTCGCTGTCCCCTGTCAACGAACCGGGCACCGACTACTGGCACGCCGGCGGGCGGCAGGAAGGCTCCCACTGGGACCCCGCCTCCCAGGCACGCATGATCACCACCATGCGCGCCCGGCTGAACGCCGACGGCCTCACCACCCCCATCGCCGCCATGGACGAGACCAACCCCGACGTCTTCCGTACGAACTGGGACACCTACGACCCGGCGGTCAAGTCCGCGATCGGCAGGCTCAACACCCACACGTACGGCACGAACGGCCGGACCGGAGTCCGTGACATCGCCAAGGGGGCGGCCACCCCGCTGTGGATGTCCGAGGTGGACCTCGGCGGCAGCGTCGGGCAGAGCTTCACCGACATGAGCCCCGCCCTCGACCTCACCCAGCACGTCAACGAGGACTTCCGCGAACTGGAGCCCCGCGCCTGGGTGCTGTGGCAGGCCGTCGAGGACTACGAGAACATGACCCCGGGGCACGAGAACTCCAACTGGGGCCTCATCCAGACCGACTTCACCCCCGAGGACGCGGCCACCGAGCCCCTGCGCAAGAACAAGAAGTACTGGGCGATGGCGAACTACACCCGGTTCGTCCGCCCGGGCGCCCGCGTCATCAACACCGACAACGCCGACACCTTCGCCGCTCTGCGACCGGCCGGCCAGGGTGCGGTCGTCGTCCACACCAACCCCACCGGCGCGCCCCAGCGGCTCACCCTGAACCTCGCCGGATTCCAGAACGTGGGCACGGGGGCCGTCCAGCGCTACACCACCGACGGCACCAAGAACCTGCAGCGCGAGGGCGACCTGACCCCCGTCGGCAAGACGCTCACCGCGACCGTGGGTGCGGGCTCCGTCACCACCTTCGTCCTGCCCGGCGCGACGGGCGTGAACGTCTCCGACAGCACGGCTCCCACCGGCGCGGCGCGGCAGCTGCTCAACGACAACAGCGGCAAGGCCCTGGCCGTCTCCACGAGCAACGGCCAGAGCACGCTGGTCCAGCGGACCTCCAGCCCCGGCACCACGGCGCAGCAGTGGAAGTTCACCAAGCTCGCCGCGGCCGACTGGGGCAGCACCGCCACCTACCGCATCACGAGCGTCGCCGGCGGGAAGGCGCTCGCGGCCCAGGGTGACGCCCTCGCCCTGGTGACCGCGGGCACCTCCGCCGAGCAGACCTGGATGCTGTCCACGACCGGGGACGGGCACCACACCCTCGTCAACAGCGCCAGCGGCAAGCTCCTGGACGTCAGCGGCCAGTCCACGAGCGACGGCGCGCCCGTCGGCGTCTACCGTCCGACGACCGGGTCCAACCAGTCCTGGACCTTCCGCTCCGTCGCCGCGGACACCTGGACGCCCCTGCGCATGCGGCACAGCGGCAAGTGCCTGGACGTCAGCGGCGCCTCCACCGCGGACGGCGCCCAGGTCGTCCAGTACACCTGCGGCGGCGCCACGAACCAGCAGTGGTCGCTGCGGCCCGTGGGCGGCGGCTACGTCAACGTCGTCGCCCGGAACAGCGGCAAGTGCCTGGACGTCACCAACGAGTCCACCGCCGACGGCGCGATCGTCTTCCAGTACGGCTGCAACGGCGGCAGCAACCAGCAGTGGTCGGTGCACAAGTCGGCCGACGGCTTCCTGACCCTGCTGGCCCGGCACAGCGGGAAGTGCCTGGACGTGAGCGGAGCTTCGACGGCGAACGGCGCCGAGGTCGTGCAGTACGCCTGCAACACGGCGGCGAACCAGCAGCTCGCCACCTCCTAGCAGCCCCGGCCGGTCCGGAAGCCTCCCGTGCCCCCACCGGCGGTGCCCCGACAAGGTCGGCACCGCCGGTGGGGCGCCGCTCGCCGGCCGGGCGATCCGCTCGTGGACCCTCCTGATCCGCGGCGCAACGCGCCGTGGCCGCGGATCACAGCGAGTGAGGCGGTCGGCCGGCCGGTTCGGCCGCCGCCGCGTGCCCTGACCTGCCGGAACCCCGGCCCATGGCATCCCATGCTTGCCAGGCGCGAGCCGAAAAGGGATAAATGAGGAGCATGAGCGGAGAAAAGGGTCACGACATAAGTGATCCCCTCGAAAGCGTCGTAAGGGGCATGCGGCGCTTCAGGTCATGGCTGACCACGCGCAGCGTCGCCCGCCAGGTCTTCCTGCTCCAGCTGGCCCTCGTGATCCTCCTCGTCGCCGCCGCCGTCGTGGCGATCGTCGTCCAGGCCCGCCGCGACACCATGACCGACGCCCGGCACCGGACCATCGCCGCCGCCGAGTCCTTCGCCCACGCCCCCGGCCTCGTGCGGGCCCTGCAGAGCGACTTTCCGACCATCGAGCTCGAGCCCCTGGCCGAAGGGGCCCGCAAGGCCTCCGGCATCGACGCCCTGATCGTGTACGGGCTCGACGGAATCACCCTCACCCACAGTGACACCACTCAGCTCGGCAAGCACGTCATCGGCCCCTACGCCGAAGCGGCGGCCGGCCGGCCCTTCACCCGTACCTTCCAAGGCGCCCTCGGTCTCTCCGTCGTCTCGGCGGCCCCCGTCAAGGACGCCAAGGGCAACGTGGTCGCCATCGTCTCCGCGGCGGTCACGGTCGAGAAGGTCAAGGACTCGGTGAACCAGCAGCTGCCCGTCTTCCTGGGCAGCGCGGGCGGTGCCCTCGCCCTCGTCGCCCTCGGCACGGGCCTGGTGAGCCAGCGGCTGCGCCGTCAGACCCACGGCCTGGGCCCGGCGGAGATGACCCGGATGTACGAGCACCACGACGCGGTCCTGCACGCCGTACGCGAGGGAGTGCTCATCACCGGCCGGGACCGCCGGCTGCTGCTCGCCAACGACGAGGCGCGCCGGCTCCTCGACCTCCCGGCGGACGCGGAGGGGCGCCGCATCACGGACCTCGGCCTCGACGCCTCCCTCACGAACCTCCTGGCGTCGGACCGGATCGCCACCGACGAGGTGCACCTCGCCGCGGACCGTCTCCTCGCCCTCAACAAACGGGTCACCCTGCCCTTCGGCGGCCAGCCGGGAAGCGTGGTGACCCTGCGGGACACCACCGAGCTGCGTTCCCTGGCCGGGCGCGCCGAGGTGGCCAGGGAGCGGCTGACCCTGCTCTACGACGCCGGAGTACGCGTCGGCACGACCCTGGACGTCGTGCGTACCGCCGAGGAACTGGCGGAGGTGGCGGCCGCCGGGTTCGCGGACGTCGCCACCGTCGAACTCCTGGACCCCGTCCTGAAGGGCGAGGAACCCGCCGGGGCGAGCACCGAGCTGCGCCGGACGGCCATGGCCGGCATCACCGAGGAGCACCCGCTCTACCCCTCCGGAGAGCTGATCCACTTCATACCCGGAACGCCGGTGGACACCAGCGTCAGGGAGGGCCGCTCCGTGGTGGTGCCCGACCTCGCCTCCTCGTCCGGATGGCGCGCCCAGGACGAGGAACGGGCCCGGCGGATCCTCCGCTACGGCATCCACTCCCTGGCGGTCGTACCGCTGCGCGCGCGGGGCGTGGTCCTGGGGGTGGCGAACTTCTGGCGGTCGGACGCCTCCACGCCGTTCTCCGACGAGGATCTGTCCTTCGCCGAGGAACTGGCGAACAGGGCCGCGGTCTCCATCGACAACGCCCGCCGCTACACCCGCGAGCACACCATGGCGGTCACCCTCCAGCGCAGCCTGATGCCCCGCAACCTCCCCGGCGACGAGGCGCTCGACGTGGCGTCCCGCTATCTGCCCGCGGAGTCCGGCGTGGGGGGCGACTGGTTCGACGTGATCCCGCTGCCCGGCGCCCGGGTGGCCCTGGTCGTGGGCGACGTCGTCGGTCACGGTCTGCACGCCGCGGCCACCATGGGCCGCCTGCGCATCGCCGTACACAACTTCTCGGCGCTCGACCTGTCCCCGGACGAACTGATCCGGCACCTGGACGAACTCGTGGCCCTCCTCGACACCCAGGACGAGTCCGCCGGGGAGTGGGGAGAGGCCATCACCGGAGCCACCTGCCTGTGCGTCGTGTACGACTCCGTGTCCGGTGAGGTCACCGTGGCCACGGCGGGGCACCTGCCGCCGGCCGTCGTCCGTCCCGACGGAGGCGTGGAGTTCCTGGAATCCCCGGTCTCCCCGCCGCTCGGCCTCGGGGCCGGCATGCCCGTCGAGACCACCCGGACGACCCTGCCGGAAGGCTCCCGGCTCGTGCTCTACACCGACGGCCTCCTGGAGGACCGCACCCGGGACCCCGACGAGAGCCTGGACGCCCTCCGGGACGCCCTCACCGGGCCCGACCGCACGCCCGAAGAGACCTGCACCGCCGTCATCGACACGATGCTGCCCGCGGGATCGGGCGACGACGTCGCACTCCTCGTGGCGCGCGTCGGCCGCCTCGACCCCTACCGGGTCGCCGAATGGGACGTGCCGCGCGACCCGGCGGCCGTGAGCCCCGTCCGCAACGCCTGCGCCCGCAAACTGGCGGAATGGGGCCTCGACGACATCGCCTTCGGTACCGAACTCATCCTCAGCGAACTGATCACCAACGCCGTCCGCTACGGCCTCGAACCCATCAAGGTGCGGCTGCTGTACAGCAACTCCCTGGTCTGCGAGGTCTCCGACGGAAGCAGCACCGCCCCGTACATCCGGCGTGCCAGCGACACCGACGAAGGAGGCCGCGGCCTCTTCCTCGTCGCCCAGTACGCCGAGAAGTGGGGCACCCGCTACTCCCCGCGGGGGAAGACCATCTGGGCCGCCCAGGCGATCGGTGTCGACGCGGGACCCGACCTGGACGCGCTGGGGGAGGAGGACATCCTCAGCCAGTGGGACGACGTGGAGCTGTGAGGGCCGCCGGTGGAGGCCGCGTGGCGGCCGGCACGCGCCGCACGGACACCCTCAGACCCCCCGAGTAGGATGGAAATCGCCCGATTGTCGCCTTCTGGTCCTCGCGGAGACGCCGTGGTCGTACCTCCCCGAACACGTGCCGCCGCCTTGACGGCCTCCCTCTGTGCCATGGTGCTGGGCCTCGGTGCCTGCGGGGAGAAGAGCGAGCCCGTACGGGTGGTGCCCCCCGCCGTGGCCGGCTCCGCCGCGGAAGCCGGCGGCATGGACGCGCTGGTCAAGGCGGCGCAGAAGGAGGGCACGCTCCACACGACGACCCTGCTGCGCCACTGGGCGAACTACGGCGGCCTGATGGACGGCTTCACGCAGAAGTACGGGATCAAGATCGTCAACAGCAATCCGTTCGGGTCGAGCCAGCAGGAGCTCGACGACATCAGGAAGAACCGCGGCAAGGCGAGCGCCCCCGACGTCCTCGACCTCGGAGACGCCTTCGCCCAGGCAGGCGCACGCCAGGGCCTGCTCGCGCCCTACCGGGTCACCGACTGGGACAGGATTCCGGCGAACCAGAAGGACCCGAACGGCAACTGGTTCAACAGCTACGGCGGCTACGTGTCCATCGGCTGTGACAACAACCGGGTCCCCGTCTGCCCCGTCTCCTTCGCCGATCTGCTCAAGCCCGAGTACCGGGGGATGGTCGCGCTCAACGGCAACCCCACGACGGCCGGATCGGCCTTCGCCGGCGTGTACGCGGCCGCCCTGGCCAACGGCGGCTCGTTCGACGACATCCAGCCGGGCATCGACTTCTTCGCGAAACTCAACGACGTCGGAAACTACAACCGAGGCAACCCCAACCCCGCCGCGATCGCCCGCGGCGAGACGCCCATCAGCATCGAGTGGGACTTCCTCAACCTCCGGCACGTCGACGAGCTGCGGGGCACCGACGTGCGCTGGAAGGTGTCCATCCCCTTCGACGGCAGCTTCTCGCAGTACTACGCCCAGGCGATCAACAAGTACGCTCCCCATCCCGCCGCGGCCCGTCTGTGGCAGGAGTACCTCGCGAGCACCCACGGACAGAACCTGCGGCTGACCGGCTACGCCCGGCCCGTGCTCATGGACGTCATGGCGAAGGACGGCACGCTCGACAAGGGCAAGGCGGCGAGGCTGCCGACGGTCGAGGGCGGCCCGCCGACCTTTCCCACCGACGCGCAACTGACCAAGGCGCTGCACACGGTGAGGCAGAACTGGGACGAGGCCATCAACGGGTGAACGACGGAACGGGACCGGCGGCAGGGCGCGCAAGTGCGGTGCCCCGGGCGCCCCGGCCCCTCACTCGCCGGGGAACGACACGTCCAGATCGCGGCGGACGCCGTCCAGGACCCGCATGATGCTCAGCGTCTCGGAGAGCGGCATCAGGTCGGACTCCAGCCGTCCGGCGCCGATGCACCGCGCGGCTTCGGCGGCCTGGCAGCAGAGCCCGCCGTCGAGCGGGTCGGGGACGAAGGTGTCGAGGAGCTCGTGGTCCCGGCCGATGAGGCGGACCTCGGCCGGCCCGTAGAAATGGCCGTCGATCTCCAGACGCGCACGGGTTCCCGAGACCGACGCCGTGGTCGGAGTACGGGCGAAGACCGTCGTGTTCAGTACGCCGTACGCCCCGGACGCGCCGGTCACGACGACGGTCTGCACCTCGCCGAGCAGTCCCGATGCGACCACCTGACGGAACACGTCGATGTGCGGCAGGAAGCGGGTCCACATGGCCTCCATGAGGAACACCCCCCGCTTGCGGGCAGCTTCGATCACCTGCTCGGCCTCGCCGGCATTGCGCGTGAACGCCTTCTCCACGAGCACGTGCCGGCCCGCGTCGATCGCCTGCATCGCCTGCTCGAAGTGGCCCGAGTGCGGGGACGCGATGGAGACGATGCCGACGTCACGGTCCTCGGCCAGTTCCGCGTAACTGCCGTACGCGGAGGGGATGCCGAAGCGGTCGGCGAACGCGCGGGCGCGCCCGGCGTCACGTGAGCCGACGGCCACGACCTTCTGGTCGGTGTACGTCTGCAGCGCCGTGCCGCCGCCCGCCGGCACGGGCGAACGCGACCGCCTTGACGGAGGCTTCGCCGGGCGCCCAGGCTACGGCGCGGGCAGGGGCACGTGCGGAGGCGGGCAGCGCCAAAGGCCGGGAAACGCGATCCGTGCCCATGGCACGCAGTCAGGTTCACCGGTGCTCGGGCGCGAGGGCGGGGCCGTCGGTCCAGGGGTGGAGAACGGGATTCGACCATGGATCGGCAAGGCGATCGGCGAGCGGACCAACGGTAACGGCCCCCGGACGAAGGGATGGTGAAGTCCCGCTGCCCGCTGGAGGAGCGTGCCTCCTTTGACGTCTCTTGACAGTCCCTCGCCGCGCTTCCAAACTCATCCCAACACCTCGCGTTAACGCAAACAACACGAGGTGGCACGCAGCCGTAACACGGCGGCCACCTCCCTCCCCGCACGGGTTGCGTCGCCCCGACCGTCACTGTCGCATCCAGGACCTCCGGTCGGGCATCGCCTTCGCGTACATCTCCTCCGTACGCATCCAGTCACCCCACCCTCGCAGACACATCGGGTTCGCCCTGGGCGGCACCACCCGTACGTGTCGCTTCCGCACAGCAAGAGGCAAGTGATCATGTCGCGTAAAAGAACCGGGGCATCGGCGGTCTTCGCCGTTCTGTCCGCGCTCCTCCTGTCCCTCTTCGGTGCCGTGGGCACGGCTCGTGCCGCGTCGGTGACCGTAGACAACGCCACTCAGTTCACCGACCCGGCGGGCAATCCCGTCCATGCCCATGGCGGCGGGGTCGTGAAGGTGGGCGAGTACTACTACTGGTTCGGCGAGGACCGCAATGCCGACAACAGCTTCCAGTACGTGTCGGCCTACCGTTCCACCGACCTGAAGACGTGGGAGTTCCGCAACCACGTACTGAGCCAGGCGACGGATCCGGAGCTCCAGGGCGCGAACATCGAGCGGCCGAAGGTGATGTACAACGCCTCGACCGGCGAATTCGTGATGTGGATGCACAAGGAGGGGAGCGCCACGGACTACTCCGAGGCGCGTGCGGCGGTGGCGGTCTCCTCGACCGTGGACGGCGACTACTCCTGGCGCGGCAGCTTCCGTCCGCTGGGTCACATGTCCCGTGACATCACCACGTTCGTCGACACCGACGGCACCGGGTACATGATCTCCGCCGCCAACGAGAACAGGGACCTGCACGTCTACCGGCTGACCGCCGACTACACCGGGATCGACGCCCAGGTGCAGAAGCTGTGGGCGGGCCAGTCGCGGGAGGCCCCCGCGATGTTCAAGCGCAACGGCGTGTACTTCCTGCTGACCTCCGGCGCGACGGGCTGGGCGCCCAACCAGCAGAAGTACGGCACCGCCACGAGCGTCGCCGGCAGCTGGAGCGGCCTGAAGGACGTCGGCAACTCCACCACCTACCGCAGCCAGACGGCCTACGTGCTCCCGGTGCAGGGCACCAGCGGGACCAGCTACCTCTACATGGGCGACCGGTGGGGCAACTCCATGGGCGGCATGGTGCAGGACTCCCAGTACGTCTGGCTGCCGCTGAAGTTCCCCACCAAGACCACCATGACCATGGACTACTCGCCCAAGGTCACGATCGACGCCGCGGCCGGAAAGGTGACCGGCATGAACGTGATCTGGGAGACGCTGTCGGTCCGCCACAGCGGCAAGTGCGCGGACGTCTCCAACTTCGACTCCGCCGCCGGCGCCCCCATCATCCAGTGGGGCTGTGGTGGGGACATCAACCAGCAGTACTGGTTCAGGAGCGTGGGCACCAGCGGCTATGTCCAGATCATGGCCCGCAACAGCGGCAAGTGCCTCGAAGTGAGCGGAGCGTCCACCGAGGACGGCGCCGTGGTCGTCCAGAACACCTGCGGCTCCGCCAAGTCGCAGCACTGGAAGGTGGAGCCGACGGGTGACGCCGGCTTCAGCCAGCTGGTCGCCCGGCTGAGCGGCAAGTGCCTGGATGTCTCCGACTACTCGTACGGCGACGGCGCCAAGCTCGACCAGTGGACGTGCAACAGCGGCCAGAACCAGCAGTGGGAGCGGACCATCGCCTGACGGCGGCACTCCTGCCGGGCGCCCCTCCACCCTCGCGGTGGAGGGGCGCCCGTCGTATACGCGCCCGTCGTATACGCGCCCTCGTGCACAGACTCCCTCGTGCGATCACGAGAGGGTAACGGGTCTGAACCAAGAGTTACTTACTGTTCATCTCTGAGGGATTCTGTGGAAATCTGTTGATCCTTGGTTGGTTCCAGTCTCGTCAGCGCCCGGCCGCGACGGCCCGGGCGCTGACTCGCAGGTCCTCTCCAAGGAGATCCCGTGCACCTTTCCCCCTCAGTTCGCGCTGCCCTCGTGGGCACCGTCGCGGTGGCCATGCTGCCGCTCGCCGCCTCCGCCCACGCCGCCGGCGCCAAGGCGGCGGGCTCGTCCGCCGCCGCGGTCACCAAGCGCCCCAAGTCGCTGGTGATCGGCATCGACGGTGCGGCCTTCGCCAAGTTCGCCCAGGCGAAGATGCCCAGGGTCAAGGGCCTCATGGCGGCCGGCATGACGGCCACCAGCAACCTCTACGCGAACCCGATGGCCCCCACCCTGTCGGGCCCGGGCTGGTCGACCATCGCCACCGGCACCTGGCCCGACAAGCACAAGGTCGTCGACAACAGCTTCACCGGCGCCCGTTTCGACCTCTACCCCGACTACGCGACCCGGCTCGAGGGCGCCAACCCCGCGCTCAACACCCTGGTCGTGGGCACCTGGCCCGCGATCCCCAACACCGTCTTCGGGCCCGCCGTAGACGCCCGCCTCGGGGGCGTCAGCGACGCCAACACCACCACGACCGCCGTGTCCAAGCTCAAGACCACCGACGCGGACGCCACCTTCGTCCACCTCGACGACGTCGACCACGCCGGCCACGAGTACGGCACCGAGACCCAGGCCTACCTGAACGCCCTCGAGACCGCCGACACCGAGGTCGGCCAGATCCTCGATGCCGTCACCTCGCGGGCCACGTACGCCGACGAGGACTGGCAGATCGTCGTCACCGCCGACCACGGCCACAAGCCCACCGGAGGCCACGGCGGCAACACCCCCGCCGAGCGTCAGACGTTCGTCATCGCGCAGGGTGCCGGCTTCACGCCGGGCTCGGTCCGCTACGACGTCAAGGTCGCCGACATCGCCCCGACCGTCCTCACCCACTTCGGGGTCGTCCCGAGCCCTGCATGGCAGCTCGACGGCAAGGCGATCGGCGCCATCGCGCCCGACGCCTTCGACGCCCTGCGCCCCTCCCTGAACACCCGGGTCGACGAACTCGCCCTGCCCTCCACCCTCAAGGGCTGGACGACCACGGCGCCCTCCGGCTGGACCATCGACAACTCCGCCCTGCCCACCGGCGGCGTGACCGAGTGGCGCGGCTGGTCCTTCGCGACCGACGAGTTCTGGACCAACGCGGCCCTGGACCAGGGCCGCGAGACCAACGTCCGGGCGCGCAACGTCTTCGCCGTCGCCGATTCCGACGAGTGGGACGACAAGTCCCACGGCGCCGGACAGTTCGACTGCACCCTCATCAGCCCGGCCTTCCCGGTGACCGGCGGTGCGTCGGCGACCGTCTCGTACGCGACGAACTACAAGGTGGACGGCCCCCAGACCGGAGACGTCTACGTCTCCTTCGACGGCGGTCCCCGGCAGCTCCTGCAGTCCTACCGCACGGACCGCAACGCCTTCGAGGCGCTCACCGTCGCCGTCCCGGCCGGCGCCACCACCGCCCGGCTGTCCTTCCGCTACACGGGCACCAACAGCGCCTTCTGGACGATCGACCAGGTGGCCGTGACCTCCTGACCGACCCCTCGGGCCAGGCGGAAGCCGGGAGTGCGCCACGGCCACTCCCGGCTTCTTTCAACCGTCCATGGTTGCGTAAAAGCTACGCCTGGGTAAGCCTTGACGCCCCCGCCCCGCTACTGCGACGGTTCGTTCGAAAGTGCTCGACAGTAAGCCAGATCTTGCATAACTGTGCATGATCATTGCTCTCAACTGTCTTCTTTGTGTCGTCGCACTCCTGGCGCGACGTGTGCACTCAGCCGCGCCCCCCAGCTGTGCGTCCCCTTCCGACGAAGGAGTCATCCATGCGCTCATCGCGCCGGCGGAGAAGGAACCTCTCCACCCTCGCCGCCCTCACCCTGGCCCTCGCCGCGCCCCTGCCGACGATGGTCACGGCCACGGCCGCGTCGGCCGCGGTCGCCGAGTCCACCGCCCCGGCCGTCGTGCCCCAGCCCGTGTCACAGACCAACCTGACCGGCAGCGGCTTCGCCCTCACCGCGCAGACGCCGGTGAACGTCGTCCCGTCCGGCGATCCCGATGCGGCGGGCGTGGGCACGTACCTCGCGACGCTGCTCGCCCCGGCGACCGGCTACACCCTGCCGGTGACCTCGACCTCCCCGTCGAGCCAGTCCATCGTCCTCGATGCCAACGGCCCGTCCAGCCTCGGCGCCGAGGGCTACACCCTGTCGTCCGGCAGCACCGGCGTGACGGTGACCGCGCACGGAGCGCAGGGCCTGTTCCGCGGGGTGCAGACCCTGCGCCAGCTGCTGCCGGCGGCCATCGAGTCCACCACGGTCAAGCCCGGCCCCTGGACCGTCGCCCCCGTGCAGATCTCGGACAACCCGCGGTACGCCTACCGGGGCGTCATGCTGGACGTGGCCCGACGGTACTTCCCGATGTCCCAGCTCAAGAAGTACATCGACCAGGCCGCGGCCTACAAGATCAACACCCTGCACCTGCACCTCACGGACGACCAGGGCTGGCGCATCGCGATCGGGGCCATCCCGAGCCTCACCACGATCGGCGCGAGCACGCAGAGCGGCTTCACCGGCGGCACCACCTGGTACTACTCCGCCGCGGAGTACCAGGAGATCGTGGCCTACGCCAAGTCCCGCTTCATGACCGTCGTCCCCGAGATCGACGGCCCCGGCCACACCAGCGCCGCGCTGGCGTCCGTCGCCAACCTCAACTGCGACAACAAGGCGATCCAGCCGTACTCGGGCTTCGCGGTGGGCATCAGCCTCTACTGTCTGAGCGACGCCCAGCACATATCCAACGTGAGCGGCTTCCTCACCACGGTCATCGACACCGTGGCGGCGATGACGCCCGGACCGTACGTCCACCTCGGTGGCGACGAGACGCCGCAGGCCACCTCGTCCCAGTACAACGCCTACGTCTCCGCGGCCACCTCGGCCGCGACCGCGCGCGGCAAGACGGTCATGGCCTGGCACCAGCTCGGACAGTCGACGATCCCCGCCAACAGCATCATGCAGTGGTGGGGCGACGCCGACGACCGGGCCACCATCGGCACCGGCAGTGAGACCGAGGACATCCAGTTCGTCCGCAACGCCGTCCAGCAGAACGCCAAGTTCGTGATGTCCCCCTCGGACCACGCGTACCTCGACATGAAGTACGACTCGTCGACGCCGTACGGGCTCTCCTGGCAGGGCTACGTCCCGGTGAGCAAGGCCTACGACTGGGACCCCTCCACCTCGACGGCCAAGCTCAACGGCACCGGCTCGCTCGTCCCGGCCGACCGCATCGCCGGCGTCGAGGCGGCCCTCTGGGCCGACCGCGCGTACGCGGGCAGCGACAGCCTGCCCCAGTCCACCAGCCAGTTCCCCGAACCGAACGTGTACGCCGAGTACATGACCTACCCGCGCCTGCCCGCCATCGCCGAGATCGGCTGGTCGCCCCAGTCCACCCATGACTGGACCGACTTCAGCCGCCGTCTGGGCACCCACGGACCGCGCTGGACCGCGGCGGGAATCGGCTACTACGCCGCGCCCGACGTCCCCTGGACCAGCTCGTCCGGTGGCGGCAGCCTGAACGGCGTCCACACCCTCGCCTCCGGCGGTCAGGCCCTGGACGTGCCCGGCAGCTCCACCTCTCCGGGCACGCGGCTCGACACCTGGGCCCTGCACGGCGGCAACAACCAGAAGTGGACCTTCACCGCTCAGGCGGACGGCTCCTACACCCTGGTCAACGTCGCCTCCGGACTCTGCGCCGACGTCAGCGGCGGGTCCCTGTCCGCAGGCGCCCCCGTCGTCCAGTGGACGTGCACCGGTGGCACCAACCAGCGGTGGCGGATCACGCCGGCCGCCGGCGGCACCAGCACCGTGGCATCGGTCAAGAGCGGCCTCCTGCTGACCACCGCCTCGACGGCCAACGGCGCACTCGTCGCCCAGCAGCCCGACAGCGGATCGGCGCTGCAGCGCTGGACCATCGGATGACACGCCGGTTCTGACGGCATGACAGAGGCGGGGGGGGGGGGCCGGGGGGCGCGCGGGGGGGGTTCTGGGGGGGGGGCGGGGCGCCGGGGGGGCGGGCGGGTGGCGAGGTGAGGGTGGGGGGGGCCGCGGG